>JAJECB010000054.1 GCA_022822245.1 Gammaproteobacteria bacterium | reverse complement strand
CCGGCCGGGCAACGCGACGGCCGACATCGTGCTCTCGCTCGGGATCGGCCTCACGGTGCTCATCACCGTCGCCCTCGTCGAGGGGAACCTCCAGCGCGGCATCGCGCAGTCGCTCCCCGAGGAAGCGCCCGCGTTCTTCTTCCTCGGGGTGGAGGCGGACCGGCTCGCCCCGTTCCGGGAGACGGTCACCGGGGTCGACGGCACGCGGGGGTTCCGGTCGGTGCCGTTCCTCAGGGGCCGCATCGTGCGGGTGAACGGCCTCGACCCCGAGGAAGCGCTGGTCAACGACGACCACGCCTGGGTCATCCGGGGGGACCGGGGGCTCAGCTACGCGGCGACCGCGCCCGACAGCCCGGTCGTCGCCGGGGAGTGGTGGCCGGAGGACTACGCGGGACCGCCCCTCCTTTCCGTCGACGTCGACGTCATCGACGCCTTCGAGCTCGACCTCGGGGACACCATCACCCTCAACGTCCTCGGGCGCGAGATCACCGCGGAAGTGCGCCACGTGCGCCGGGTGGAGTGGCAGGGCATGCAGCTCAACTTCGCCCTCCTCCTCTCGCCCGAACCGATGCGCCGCGCCCCCCACGGCCACGTCGCGACGGTGCGCGCGGACCCGGACACGGAGGCGCGGGTGGAGCGCACGCTCGCCCGGGAGTTCCCGGAGATCACGGTGGTGCGGGTGCGCGAGGCGCTCGGGCGGGTCGCCGAAGTGATGGGAAACATCGCGGCGGCGGCGCGCGCGGTGGGCGGCGTGACCCTCCTCGCCGGCGCGCTCGTCCTCGCGGGGGCGGTCGCGGCCGGCCACCGGCGCCGCGCCTACGAGAGCGTCGTGCTCAAGGTCCTCGGGGTGCGGCGGCGCGACGTGGTCCTCATCCACGCGGCGGAGTTCGGGCTCCTCGGCCTCCTCGCGGGGGCGGTCGCGGCCACCGCCGGCACGGTGACCGCGTGGGCGGTGGTCACCCGGGTCCTGGAGCAGGAGTGGACCTTCCTGCCGGGGACCGTCGCGGCCACCGTCGCATCCTGCGTGGCCCTCACCCTCGCCCTCGGGCTCCTCGGGACCTGGCGCGCCCTCGGCGAGCCCGCCTCCGCCCACCTCCGCAACGAGTGACCGCCGCGACGCGGGCGCCGGTCACCGGCGTTTTTCGTCGAGCAACGCTCTGAGCGCCGCGAGCTCGGCCTCGGCGGCCTCTGCGCGCGATTCGGCGGTGTCGGCCCGGGACGCCGCAGCATCGGCCCGCGATTCCGCCGCAACGGCCCGCGATTCCGCGACCTCGGCCCGCGATTCCGCAGCGCCGGCCCGGGACTCCGCGGCGCCAGCCCGGGACTCGGCGGCTTCAGCCCGCGACTCGGCGGCGTCGCGCGCGGCGAGCTGGTCGATGCGGCTGAGAAGGCGCTCTCCCGTCGCCGGGTCGAAGAAGTGCGATTCCTCCCCCTTCACCCGGAAGTCGAGGGCCAACGTCTCGCTGCGAAGGAGCAGCGTCCCGTCGAGCGACTCCACCACCGGCTGCGGCACGTACGCGCCCTCCACCAGGCGGCGGCCCTTGAGCTTGAGCCCGAGGTACTCCCCCGTCGGGTCGTACTGCCAGTACTCCGGCACCCCGAGCCGTTCGTAGAGCATCGCCTTCCGCCCCTCGTCCTCGCGCCACGTCCCCCGCGACGCCACCTCCATCACGAAGGCGGGCACCACCCCCTCCTCCCACAGCTTGTAGACGGGGCGCTTGTGATTCGGCACCCCGAACGCGACGAACACGTCCGGCGCCACCCGGGCGCGCGGATTGCCCTCCTCGTAGTAGATGAAGAGGTCCCCGGACACGTAGACGTCCGGGCGGTCCCGGTAATGGTATTGGAGCGCGCTCACCGAATTGATGATCGCCATGAGCTGCCAGTCGTTCTCCGCCATCGGCTGGCCGTCGCCGCTCGGATACTCAACCGCGGCGGCGGTTCGAACGATTCGGGTCATCGGAAGGTCCCTCCATGCGGCGAATACGGGACAGGCAGATCCGATTCGCGCCCGTCCTGAAGCCCGGCGACGATAGCACGCGCTTGTCCTCTCCCCAAGCGACGATCCGGGGTCTGATGATGAAGCGGGAACAGGGTCCGCGTCGTCAGCGGATCTCCCCGAGCTTCGTAGGAATTCACCCCGGTACGGACGCGTCGCGGGCGCCGGTCCACCACGCAGGGGAGAAGAGCCGGGCGTTCCGGGGACGGGGCGAGAGCGGCTAGCCCGGAAATTTCACCAACTTTCGTCGCGAGGGCGCCGAGACGGCGCTGTGGCTGGCCGCACGGACCATAAAGACGCTGAAGGCGTAGTCGACACTACGTTGAAGCGGCTTGAGGGAGTACGGCCAATCACAGCGCATGGATCGGCGTCCGCAGCAGAAAGTTGGTGAAATTTCCGGGCTAGCGGGCGAGGCGGGCGAGGAAGGCGGGGTCGAGGGGATCGCAGGGCCGGCCGAGGAGGCGTTCCGCGGCCGGCCAGAGTGCGCCGAGGTCCGGCACCATCTCGCTCCGGCCGGTCTTCGTGCGGAGCACGTAGGAGGAGGCCGCCCACTCCGCGAGGACGAGCCCGAAGGGACCCAGCACCCGGTTGACGAGGCGGACCCGCTCCTGGCGCTCGCGCGCGGGGGTCACCCACGGCGAGCCGTCCCCGCCCCCGTTGCCGGCCTCGCCGAAGATCGCGGGGCTCGCGGCGCGCTCCGTCCAGTGCCGCTCGCCCGCGAACATGCCGCAGAGCCCGCACATGGCGCGGCTCAATCCGCCCCGCCGTTCGCCGGAGTGCTCCCTTCGCGCGGGCAGCGGGCCCGGAAGTCGTCCGCGATCTCGTCGAAGGTGCAGAAACGAACGCCGGAGTGCGACGAGATGTACTCGAAGATCCGCTCGTGCATGAGGAGCACCTGGGGGCGCCCGGAGACGTCGGGATGGATGGTCATGGTGAAGACCGCGTAGTCGTACTCGCGATACACCCAGTCGAACTGGTCCCGCCAAAGCTGCTCGATGTCGCGCGGGTTGGCGAACCCGTAGCTGTTCGGGGCGGTCTTGATGAACATCATCGGGGGGAGATCGTCGAGGTACCAGCTTCCCGGGATGTCGATGAGGTCGGTCTCCTCGCCCCGCACGAGCGGCTTCATCCACTCGCTCGGGTGCCTGGAGTAGTCGATCTTGGTCCAACTGTCCCCCACCCGCACGTAGAAGGGGTGGAAGTCGTTGTTCATCAGGCTGTGGTCGTACTTGATGCCGCGCTTGAGGAGGAGCTCGTTGGTGTACGGGCTGAACTCCCACCACGGGGCGACGTACCCGGTCGGCGCGCGCCCGCACAGGCGCTCGATGAGGTCGATGCACTTGTCGAGGACCGCCTCCTCCTGCTCCGGAGTCATCGCGATGGGGTTCTCGTGGGAGTACCCGTGGACCCCGATCTCGTGGCCCGCGTCCGCCACCAGCTTGCATTCGTCGGGGAAGGTCTCGATGGAATGGCCGGGAATGAACCAGGAGGTGCGGATGCCGAACTTGTCGAAGAGCCGGACCATGCGCGGCACCCCGACCTCGCCCGCGAAGAGGCCGCGCGAGATGTCGCAGGGGGAGTCCTCGCCGCCATAGGAGCCGAGCCAGCCCGCGACCGCGTCCACGTCCACCCCGTAGGCGCAGAGGATCTCCTTGCGCCCGCCGGGCCGCGCGAGGAACTGCTCCCGCACCTCGGGCGTCGGGCCGGCGGGCGACGCCGCGCTCGAGTGCACCAGCGGCCGTGGCCGATATCGTTCACGCATCCCCCTGCTCCTCCTGTTGCGCGGCGATTGTCCCCGCAGTCTCGGCGGGCGGCGATGAGTGCCGACCCGTTGGCGGCGTTCTCCCGAGGCGCCGCCGCAATCTCGTCCGCGGCAAGCGGCTCCAATGTAGGAGACGGGCCGACCTCCCGCAACCGGCTCCGGTGGCCGGGAACCGATCGCCGCACGTCCGGCGCCGGTGCGCCCGCTTCGCCGATCTTCGTCGCTTGCCCGAAGAAGTCCGCGACGTCTCTTGGCCCCGGCGCCGGAAGGCCGTGGAGGCGGGTCAATCGGGGTGGGCAGCGGCAGATCGGCGAGGCATGCGTACCGGTCTCGACGGGGGCCAGCCGCCGGTCCGCGCGCTCCGTCGCTATACTTCGCGCTGCTTCGCGCCGCGCCGTCTCCGCGCCGGCCGAGCCTCGCCCCCGCCCGTCGCGCGGACATGCACGATGGGGCAGCCGGCGCTCGTCGCCGGATGCGCTGGCGGGCCATTGCCACGAACCCGACTTCCGAGGAACGAAGATGACCGAAGACGCCGCCCTCGCCCGGGCCAGGGCCGAGTTCGCCGCCCTCCGCGACACGATCGAGCGGCTCGACGACGCGGGCCTCGACCTCCTGTTCCGGGTCGCCCGCACGCCGAACGCCTTCGACGAGACGCGCGACGTCCCGGACGAGCTGCTGCGCGCGGCCTTCGACATCGCCCGCATGGGGCCGACGTCGGCGAACTCGCAGCCGATGCGCATCATCTTCGTGCGAAGCGCGGAGGGGAAGGCGAAGCTCGAACCCGCCCTCTCGGAGGGGAACCACGACAAGACGATGGCGGCCCCGGTAACCGCGATCATCGGCTACGACACCGAGTTCTGGCGCGACTCCGCGCGCACCTTCATCCGCGATCTCACCCCGACCTTCGGCAGCAATCCCGCCGCGTCGGAGGTGGCCGCGTTCCGCAACGGCACTCTCGGGGCCGCATACTTCCTCATCGCGTGCCGCGCGCTCGGGCTCGACTGCGGCGCGATGTCCGGCTTCGACAACGCCACGGTCGACGAGGCGTTCTTCGCCGGCACGAGCACGAAGTCGAACTTCCTCTGCAACCTCGGGTGGGGGAAGCCGGAGAGCATCATGGGCCCCCGCCTCTACCGCTACGAGTTCGACGAGGTCTGCAGCTACGCCTGAGCCTCCGCCGCGCCTCGCGCCGGGCGAGGCCCCCTCGCCGGCCGGGACGGCGCGGGCCGGGATCCCGCGCTCCCGGGAGTGGCGCCGCCGCTTCGCGTCAGGGCGCCGCTTCGTCGAAGGTCGGAAGGTCGTCCTCGAACTCGTACCAGGGCGCCCGTGAACCGACGAAGATATGGCGGTCGACGCGGCGGCCGGGGTCGTCGTCGAGCGAGCCCATCGGAATGAACGCAATTCCGCGGCCCGGGTCGCACCGGGGAGCCCCCGAGCCGCACGCCCGGCAGAAGGCGTGGGCGAAGAACCTCGCCCCGGGGAGGCGCCACGTCAC
Organism: Gammaproteobacteria bacterium; assembly: GCA_022822245.1. Next base: position 4,036 of record JAJECB010000054.1, on the reverse strand, counting down.
GACGAGGTCCTCCCCGCGCACGAAGCCGAGCCCATCGACGGACGTGAACCCGTTCGTGGTGTGGGCGGCGGCGCGGGCCCGCCGGCAACGCGAGCAGTGGCAGTTGTGGACCCGCGTGAAGGGCTCGGTCACCTCGTACGCGATGCCGCCGCAAAGGCAACTCCCGCGTAGCGCGCCCGACTCGACCGGGTCGGCAGCCGGTGGCCGCTCGATCACCGGCATGTCCCGGCGCGGAGGCCACTCGTCGAATCCCGGCAGCTCGTCCGCGATGGTGTGCCAAGGTGCCTGGTGGGCGCGGAAGATGTGGACGACGGGGCGCACCCCGGGGTCGTCCGCGAAGAGCCCCGCCGGCACGAACCATCCGCCGGACGGGGAACGATCGGGGAGGGAAGACCCGCAGACTCCGCAGAAGGACCGGCGGAAGCCCGGCGAGGACTCGTAGTGCCGGATCGCATCCTCGCCCGCCGTCCACCGGAACGCCTCGGTGGCGACCCGGGCCATCGTCGCGAACGGGGCCCCGTGGTGCTTGCGGCACATCGAGCAGTGGCAGTGGGCCATGTCGCGCACCTCGTCGGCGACGAAGCGCACGGTCCCGCAGAGACAGGTTCCTTCGGTCATGCCGGACCTCGTGGAGCAGGGCGGAATCGGGAGGGAGCATAGCGCGAACCGGCGGCGCGCCGCCCGCGAGGCGGCCTTGTCTCGAAGACCGGTCTGCGGTAAAGAGTCCGGTGAGGGCGCGAGCCCGGGGGACCGGGGGGAGGAAGACATGCACGACTGGACGGCCGACACGCGCACCGACTACGAGCGCAAGGGGTTCGCGTCACGCGCCGGGTTCGGGGCCAAGCCCGCGCTCCTCGTCATCGACTTCATCAACGGGTTCACCGATCCGACGACCGACCTCGGGGGCGACTTCTCACCGGAGCTCGAGGTGACCGCCCGCCTCCAGGCCGCGTTCCGCGCGGCCGGACTCCCCGTCGCCTACACCACCGTCGCCTATCACCCGGACTTGAGCGACGGCGGGACCTTCGTCAAGAAGGTGCCGGCCCTCGGCCTTCTCGTGCGGGGCACGCGGTGGACCGAGGTGGATGACCGGATACGCCCCGAGGCGGGGGAGATCGTGGCCGAGAAGCAGTATGCGAGCGCGTTCTTCGGCACCGACATCGACGCGCGCCTCAAGGCCTTCGGGGTGGACACCCTCGTCCTCACCGGCTGCACCACGAGCGGGTGCGTGCGCGCGTCGGCCATCGACTCGATGCAGTACGGCTACCACACCATCGTCGTGCGCGACGCGGTGGGAGACCGCGCGGCGGGACCGCACGAGGCGAACCTCTTCGACATCGACGCCAAGTACGGCGACGTCATCGAGAGCGGCGAGGTCCTCGCCCGGCTCGAGCGGGCGGGCGAGCTCGGCGGACCCGAGCGCGCGGTGGACGACTTCCGGCGCTGGTGGGCGGCCGGGGAGCGAGAGGCGGCCGTCCGATGAGCTCGCGCTACACCTCCGCCTTCGACGACCTCCTCGCGAAGAACCGGCGCGAGCTGGACGCGCTCTACGAGGGGACCGGCCCCTCCCGTGGCGGCCGGCCTTCGTCCGGATCTCCGCCCCGGGAACCGGCGCCCGCCACCGGCGCCCCGGCCCGCGCGCCCGAGGGCGCCCCCAGCGAATCGATCCGGCCCGTGTCCGCGGAAGCGCCCGCCGCCGACCCGTCTCCCGCCGCCTCCCCGACGGAGCGCCTCCTCAACGAGCGCTACGGCGACGGCTGGCGCTTCGAGGTGACGAGCCGGCGCCGGGAGCGGGACGAGGTCATCGTGGTCGGCAGCCTCCGCCTGCCCGGCGCGGGCGGGGTGCGGACCCAGTTCGGCTCCGCGCGCATCGCGGCGGGCGGCGGCACCGCGGGCTCGGCGGGCGGCGTCGCCTTCTCGTTCGGGGGAGCCGGCGGCGGGAGCCCGCTCGCGGCGGAGGAAGCCGCGTTCGAGCGCGCCCGCGAGGACGCCCTCGCGAGCTGCGCCGCCCTCCTCTGACCCGTCCCGCCGCGCCGGCGCGCGATCGGACGACCCGGCGCGGGCGAATCGACCCACCCGATCGAGGCCCTCCGACCGGGCGGGGCGATCCACGGCCCGGATTCGAGGCGATGATCGGGGAATCGCGCCCGAGGTCTGAGAGGGAGGCATGCAGGCGATGAAGCCCGAGGCGATCCGGCAGTTGGTGGAGCTCTTCGTTGCGGCGCGGGAGCGGAGGTGTCCGGTGCCCGCCCCGCTTCCGCCGGATTGCCGTCCGCCGTCGCTCGACGACGCCTACCGCGTCCAGGCTGCGCTCAACGATCGGCTCGGCGGCTCGCTCGGAGCCGTCAGCGGCCGCAAGATCGGCTGCACGACGCCGGTGATGCAACGTTATCTCCGGATCGAGCACCCCTGCGCGGGCGCCCTCCATGCCGCCCGGATCTTTCGCAGCCCGGCGACCGTTCCATACGCCGCGCACTGGCGGCCGGGGGTCGAGTGCGAGATAGCGGTGCGGCTCGGGCGGCCCCTTCCGGCGGCGGAGGCGCCCTTCGACCGCGCGGACGTGGCGGCCGCGGTCGAGAGCTGCATGGCGGCGATCGAGATCGTCGACGACCGCTACGACGACTTTCGCGCCCTCGATGCGGCGAGCCTCGTCGCCGACGACTTCTTCAGCGCCGGCGCCGTGCTCGGCGCCCCGATATCCACCCGGTCCGGCCTCGACCTCGCGGCTCTCCGAGGAACCATGACCATCAACGACACCGAGGTCGGCTCCGGAACCGGCGCCGACGTGATGGGACACCCGTTCGAGGCGCTCGCGTGGCTCGCCAACCACTCCGCCGCGACCGGCCGGCCGCTCTCGGAGGACGACGTGGTGCTCACGGGCAGCATCGTCGAGACACGCTGGGTGGAGCCGGGCGACAGCGTCCGGGTCGCGATCGAGAACCTCGGCCAAGCCTCCGTCTCGTTCGACCCCTGATTCCCGGCGTCCCGCCGGCGGCACGGGCGCGCTCCGCCCGCTTCGACGATCTCCGCCCGAATCCGGCGCGGTTCCCGGCCCGTCCCGGTGGCCGCGCCCTAATCCACGTGCTTGCGGCCCGGGACGCTCTCCGGAACGATCATGTCCCCGGCATGCATGATGTTCCAGAACGCATGGTCGGCATGGTGGACGATCGTGTTCTCGAGGCTGCGAACGAGGAGCTCGCCCTCTCCCGAGTGAGCGGTCGCGCAGTGCGCCACCTCCTCCGGCAAGCCGACCGTGAAGCAAAGATGCGCCCCGTAGGCGGGGTGCCGCACGGACGGAAGCCCCGCCGCGCGCGGCCTGGACTCCCAGCGCTTCCGGTTCTCGGGATCGAACTCCCACGGCTTGCCGACGTCGTGGCAGAGCGCGCCCGCGACGACGAGGTCGCGGTCGATCTCGAGCTCGGGGAAGTTCGCGGTGAGGTCGTCGGCCATCCCCATGGCAAGGCGCGCGACCCCTCGCAGGTGATCGACCTGGGTTCCGCGCTTCAGGGTCATCACGCCGGGGTTGCCCGACGGCGCGATGTCCCCGATGGACGTGAAGCTGCTCCGCGCGATCGCGAGCGCCCATACCTCGACCACCTTCTCCCGGAGCCCGGGGTCCCGGATCTCCTCGACCTCCCGCAGCTCTTCGCGGACCTTCGCGCGGAGCGCATCCGTCACTTGCGAGTCCTCAGCCATCGTGTGTTCCTCCCTCGTCACCGGTTCCGGCGGCACGCCGGTTGCCGCGTGGTGCCGGATGGTACCGATTCGCGAGCCGCATCGAAGCGGTTTGCCGGTCGAAGGTGCGGGCGCGGGCGGCAAATCGCCGGGTGGCCGAGGCGAAAGAGCGGCGGGCAGGGTCGGCTCGTCTCCAGACGCCTGCACGCTCCCGAGCCGTCCACCCAGGGTAAATTTTTGTTCGGTACAAGGATGAGTACGAGATGGGTTGGAAACGGTTGTGGTGGGGCGGTAGCCGGAGGAATGGGAGGAGTGCGCGTTCACGGAGGCGGGCCTTTCGGCGGTTTGCGGGGGTATGGCA
>JAJECB010000502.1 GCA_022822245.1 Gammaproteobacteria bacterium | reverse complement strand
CGAGCCCACCTCGAAGTCGAGGAAGGGCAGATCATCCGGCCGGGAGACGTCCTCGCCAAGATCCCGCGCGAGACGACGAAGACGAAGGACATCACCGGCGGCCTGCCGCGAGTCGTCGAGCTGTTCGAGGCCCGGGCGCCGAAGGCGCCGGCGCTGATCAGCGAGATCGACGGACGCCTCAGCTACGGCGACGTCGTCCGCGGGAAGCGACAGATCATCGTCCGTTCGATCGACACCGGCACCGAGAAGATCTACGAGGTGCCTCGCGGCGTGCACATCAGCGTGCGCGAGGGCGAGGAGGTGCGACACGGCGATCCGCTCATGGACGGACCGAGAAACCCCCACGACATCCTCGACGTGCTCGGACCGGAGGAGTTGCAGCGCTACCTGATCAAGGAGATCCAGGAGGTGTACCGGCTCCAGGGCGTCGTGATCGACGACAAGCACATCGAGGTCATCATCAGCCGGATGATGCGATGGGTGAAGATCCCCGATCGGGCCGAACTCGATCCCGAGACGGGCGAGATGACCGATCCGATCGGGGACACCGATCTGATCGCGGGCGACATCGTCTCGCGGCAGCGGTTCGAGGAGGCGAACGCCAAGGCGATGAGCGAGGGCGGCCTGCCCGCCATGGGCCGTCCGGCGCTCCTGGGTCTCACCAAGGCCTCGCTCAAGACGGACAGCTTCATCTCGGCGGCGTCGTTCCAGGAGACCACGAAGGTCCTGACCGAGGCCTCCCTCGAGGGCAAGGTGGACTACCTGCGGGGCCTCAAGGAGAACGTCATCATGGGCCGGCTGATCCCCGCGGGCACCGGGCTCGCGGAGCACCAGCAGTTCGTGTTCCCCGAGGACATGGAAGCCCAGCGCCCCCTCGTCCACGACGCGGCCGATGTGGCCGCCGTGTACACCGGCTCCTGACGGAGTCCGGCGCGGCGCCAGGAGCGGCGGGCTCCAGGCGCGCGGACGAGAGCGGCCAGATCCAGGCGCGCGGACGAGAGCCGCCAACTGGCGTCCCGGCGTCCGATCGCGTTTGACTCCGCTCCTCTCCGGAGCCTACAATCTCCGGTTCCCGCTCAGGCGTCACGACCTCGGTTCCAGCGCTCGAGCGACCGCGGCGCCGCCGATCGGGTGACCCCGAACTCTTCTTCGGATGGGTGCGGCGGGCGCGCAGTGAAGACAACACCCCTCCCCCGCGAGGGGATCTTTTTCCCGGAGATACGGACCCGACTCTTTCATGCCCACGATCCACCAGCTCGTCCGCAAGGGCAGGAAGCGCATGGCGCCCGGCACCGACTCGCCGGCGCTCCAGCGCTGCCCGCAGCGGCGGGGTGTCTGCGTCCGGGTCTTCACCATCAATCCGAAGAAGCCGAACTCGGCGCTGCGCAAGGTGGCCCGCGTCCGTCTCACGAACGGGATCGAGGTGACGACCTACATTCCCGGCGTCGGACACACCCTCCAGGAGCACTCGATCGTGCTGATCCGCGGGGGCCGCGTGAAGGATCTCCCCGGCGTTCGCTACCACGTCATCCGGGGCGCCCTCGATGCGGTGGGCGTGGACGGTCGCCGGAACGCCCGGTCCAAGTACGGCGCCAAGCGACCCAAGGCCTGAGCCGCTTCCGAGGTTTCTGACGATGTCCCGTCGCCGCGATGTCCCGAAACGGCCGCCGGTCCCCGATCCGCGCTACCAGAGCGGCCTGGTCTCCGCCTTCATCAACAAGGTGATGCTGGACGGCAAGAAGTCCACCGCCGAGCGCATCGTTTACGGGGCGTTCGACCGGATTCAGGACAACACGGGAAAGGACCCGTTGAGCACCTTCCGCGAGGCGGTCTCCAACGTGAAGCCGACCCTCGAGGTGAAGAGCCGCCGCAAGGGCGGTTCGAACGTCCAGGTGCCCTTCGAGGTGCGCCCCGAGCGCCGCACCTCGCTGTCACTCCGGTGGATCGTCGGGTTCGCCCGCCGGCGGCCGGAGAAGACGATGATCGAGCGCCTCGCCGGCGAGCTTCTCGACGCCTCGCAGAGTCGGGGGGGCGCGATCAAGAAGCGCGAGGACACCCACCGCATGGCGGAGGCGAACAAGGCCTTCGCCCACCACCGCTGGTAGCGCTGCGACCCGGATCCGACGCCTGTTCCTGCTCCTGATTTCATCCAACCCGCTGTCCACCGCAAGTTCCCTCCGCACGAACCGTCATGCCGCGCAAGGTCGCCCTCGACGACACCCGGAACATCGGGATCATGGCGCACATTGACGCCGGGAAGACCACCACCACCGAACGCATCCTCTACTACACCGGGATCACCTACAAGCTCGGTGAGGTTCATGAGGGCACCGCCACGATGGACTGGATGGAACAGGAGCAGGAGCGCGGCATCACGATCACATCCGCGGCCACGACCTGCTTCTGGAAGGACCACCGGATCAACATCATCGATACCCCCGGCCATGTGGACTTCACGGCCGAAGTGGAGCGGTCGCTCCGGGTTCTCGACGGCGCGGTGGCTGTCTTCTGCGCCGTCGGCGGCGTGGAGCCCCAGTCGGAGACCGTCTGGCGGCAGGCCGACAAGTACGGCGTGCCCCGGATCGCCTTCGTGAACAAGATGGACCGCGCCGGAGCCGACTTCGAGGGGGTCGTTGCCCGGATCGAGGATCGCCTGGGGGCGCGGGCGGCGGCGGTCCAGTTGCCCATCGGCGCCGAGGCGGAGTTCGAAGGAGTCCTGGATCTGGTGCGGATGCGCGAGATCCGCTACCACGGCGATGTTCTCGGGGCGCGTTTCGAGGAGCTGCCGGTCGCGCCGGAGCGGGAAGAGGCTGCCCTGATCGCCCGCGAAGCGCTGGTGGAGAAGATCTGCGAGTGCGACCTCGAGGCGCTGGAGGCGTGGGACGAGCGGGGCGATCTGGACGCCGCCGAGTGCGAGGCCGCCCTCCGGCGAGCCACGCTCTCGCTGCAGATCGTGCCGGTCGTGTGCGGCTCCGCGTTCCGGAACAAGGGCGTCCAGCCGTTGCTCGATGCGGTCGTCGCCTATCTCCCGGCGCCCACCGACGTCCCGCCCATCACCGGAACGCGTTCGCCGATCGGCCCCGGGCTGGAGGTCTCCTCGAACGGAACTCCGTCGCCTGTCGTCGCCGCCGAGGATGTCGTCGTCCGCGAGGCGCGGGACGACGCCCCCTTCGCGGCACTCGTCTTCAAGGTCATGGCCGACCCCTTCGTGGGTCAGCTCTCCTTCTTCCGGGTTTACTCCGGGGTTCTCCGCGCGGGGGACAAGGTCCTGAACTCCGCGCGCGGCCGCCGCTCCCGCGTCGGACGGCTCCTCAAGGTCCACGCGAACAAGCGCGAGGAGATCCGGGAGGTGTACGCGGGTGACATCGCCGCCGCTGTCGGCCTTCGCAACTCCAGGACCGGCGAGACGATCTGCGACCCCGCAGCGCCGGTCGCGCTCGAGGCCATGGAGTTTCCCGAGCCGGTCCTCTCCCGGGTGATCGAGCCCTCGACCAAGGCGGACCAGGAACTTCTTTCCGTCGCGCTCGGCAAGCTGGCCCACGAGGATCCGACCTTCCGGGTCACCACCGATCTCGAGACCGCCCAGACGAT
>JAJECB010000200.1 GCA_022822245.1 Gammaproteobacteria bacterium | reverse complement strand
ACCAGGCTGAACTCGCGCGCATCGTGTCCGCGCTCGACGGACACGATGCGAAGGGCCTCCGCCATGCCGTGGTTGACGACGCTGACGATCCCGGCCGCCGCTTCCATCACTCCCTGGCCGAGAGGGTCGGCCACGTGGGCGCGAACCGCCTCTTCCGCCGCCGCCGCGTCGATCGGGAGCCGGCCTCCGAGGAGGTGGGTGCGGCTCAGGAACCCGAGCACCACGTTCGCGTCGGTCACCGTGGGGCGGTCGCCGCCCTGCGCGTAGCAGGCGGGGCCGGGCTCCGCTCCCGCGCTTGCCGGGCCGACCCGGAGCGCACCGCCCGGATCGAGCCACGCGATGCTGCCGCCCCCCGCGCTCACCTCCGCGAGGTCGATGACCGGCACCCGGATCGGGTGGCCGGTTCCGTGCAGCCAGCGCCCGACGTTGCCCTGCCCCCCCACCTCGTACTCCGAGGTGGTCTCGATGCGGCCGTTCTCGATGAGGCTCGCCTTCGCGGTGGTGCCGCCCATGTCGAAGGAGATGAGGTTCGGGCGTCCGAGCTGATCGCCGAGCCGCTGCGCGGCGATGACCCCGGCCGCGGGTCCGGACTCGACGGCGGCGGCGGGCATCCGGAGCGCCCCCGCGACGTCGAGGACCCCGCCGTTCGACCCCATGACATGGAGCGCCGGGAGATCGAGCTCGCCGAGGGCCGCTTCCAGGCGTTCGAGGTAGGAGGTGAGGACGGGTCCGACGTAGGCGCACACGGCGGTCGTGCTGGTGCGCTCGAACTCGCGGATCTCGGGGAGGATTTCGCTCGAAAGGAAGACCGGGAGGCCGGGCAGGGCAGCGCGCAGCCGCTGCCCGACGCGTTGTTCGTGCACGTCGTTGAGGAAGGAGAACATGAGGCACACGGCGACTGCCTGCACGCCGTCGAGGCCGCGGAGCGCGCCGACGAGCGCATCGATCTCGGTGTCGTCGAGGGGGGTGACGACTGCTCCTTGCGCGTCGATCCGCTCCGTTACCTCGAGCCGTTGCCGGCGGGGGACGAGCACCGCGGGGGCGTCCTGGAAGAGGTCGTAGAGGTCCGCGCGGGCGGAGCGCCGGATCTCGAGAAGATCGCGGAACCCGCGGGTCGCGACCAGGGCGACGTTCGCACCCTTGGACTCGAGGAGGGCGTTGGTGACGATGGTGGTGGCGTGGGAGAGGAGGGTGACCGCGTGGGGCGCGATGCGGTACTCGTCCATCGCGGTGCGGGTGCCCTCGATGACCGCCGCCCCGAAATCGCTCGGCGTCGTCGACACCTTGGCGATCCCCGCCCGTCCGCTTGCCTCGTCGAGCACCGCGACGTCCGTGAACGTCCCCCCGATGTCGACCCCGATCCGCCATCCCATCCGCTCGTCCCTCCCTCGATTCTCGCGCCGCCCCGGTCGTGCCGGCCCGGTTGTGCCGCCCCGGGGTGCGGCACCGCAGGTTCTTCCGGGGGCGGATTGTATTGCCCCCTCCGGCGCATGGCGCGCCTCCGGCCGGGCTCCTATACTCCGGGCGAATTCACCGACCACACCGGAGACGGCCATGAAGCGGCGCACCACTCTCAAGCTCGGGCTCGCCGCGGCGGCGGCGGGTACCGCGGCGGGGACCTTCACCGCCACCCCGTCCTTCGCCGGCTCGCACGGAAAGACCGCGTTCGTCCTCGCCCACGGCTCGTGGCACGGGGCCTGGTGCTGGGGGCTCGTGGAGCCGAGGCTCAACCTCGCCGGGTTCGCGTCGATCGCGATCGACTTCCCGGGTCACGGCCTCAACGCGGTGGTCCCGAAGTCCTTCCGGGCCCGGCCGCTCGACGCGGAGGCGTTCGCGACCGAGCCCTCCGCCCTCGCCGGGATTGGGGTCGCTCAGTTCGCGGATACCGTGATCGCGGCCGCGGACCGCGCCCGGGCGATGGGGGCGGAGCGGGTGTTCGCGGTCGGTCATTCCATGGGCGGAGTCCCGATCACGTTCGCCGCCGCCCGGGCGCCGGAGAAGTTCACCGGCCTCATCTACCTCGCCGCCCTCGCCCCCGCTCCGGGCAAGCCTGCCGGCGCCTATCTCGGGCTCGAGGCGCAGCAGAAGGAGAGCAAGCTCGGCCCGATCGTCGCCGCGGACCCGGCGGTGGTCGGCGCCCTTCGCATCGACCCGCGGTCGGAGGACGAAACAATTCAGGCCGCCGGGAAGGAGGCCCTCGCGGCGGACGTGGGCGACGAGCTGTGGGCGACCGCGATGCACCTCTTCACTCCGGACGCGCCGGTCTCCATGTATGGCGAGATGGCCGAGTTCGCGCCCGGGTACGAGGGACTGAAGCGAACGTTCATCCGCTGCAGCCAGGACCGGACCCTCGTCAACTCGACCTGCGACGCGATCGTCGCCGACATGAACGCGGCCTGGCCCTCGTCGCCCACCCCGCTCATCGACCTCGAAGCCTCCCACGAGGCGATGTTCTCGAAGCCCGAGGCGCTCGCGGACCTCCTGATCGCGGCGACCGAGGGATAGGCGGCGGGCGCAGGGGAGCGACGGCCACCACCGGAGGACAGGAGATGAGCGACTGGAAGGAGATGATCTCCGGCGCGGACCGCGCGATTCTCGAGAAGGGGAGCTGGGGCCGCCGGGCCGGATTCGGGGTGCGGCCCGCGCTCATCGTCATCGACGCCCAGAACTACATGGTCGGCCGGCCGGGCGACCATGACGACTATCCCCTGAGCTGCGGGGATGTCGGCTGGGAGGCGGTCGGGCACATCGGGCGGATCGCGGCGGTTTGCCGGGACAACGGGGTGCCGGTGTTCTACACCCGGTTCGTGCTCGCGAAGGACGGCTCGGACGCCGGGATGTTCGACCGCAAGATCGGCGTCGCACGCGGCGAGAACGTCTACTTCGCGGGCACCCACGGGGCGGAGATCGTGGCCGAGATCACGCCGGAGCCGGGCGACGTCGTCATCGACAAGAAGAAGCCGAGCTGTTTCTTCGGGACTCCCCTGCAGGCATACCTCAACGACCGGCGGATCGATACGCTCATCATCACCGGCGGCTCGACCGCCAACTGCGTGCGTGCGACCGCCGTCGAGTCGTCGTCGTTCAACTACTTCACGGTCCTCCCGCGCGAGGCGGTGTTCGACCGGATCCCGCTCTCGCACGAAGTCTCGCTGTTCGACCTCGACCGCGGCTTCGCCGATGTGGTGACGACCGCCGAGGTGCTGGACTACCTCGCACGCCTGCCGCGCCGGAACCACCCGAGCGAGCCGTTTCCCGACTGAGGCGACTCGGCCCTTCGGCGAAGCGCCCGGTTGCCTCGCGTCCGGCGGGCTGCGGCGTCGGCTCGATTCCCGCCCCGGCATCGGCTCCGGGGCACGACCCCGCCCACCGAGAAGGCACGAACCTCGATGCGCATCCTGACCACCCTGCCTCAAAACGATCTCAACGACGTGCCGGCCGCGGCGGTCGCGGCGGAGAGCGCCGGCTTCGACGGCGTGATCACGATGGAGAACCGCCACGACCCCTTCCTCGCCCTCTCCGTCGCGGCGACCGCGTCGAAGCGGATCGAGCTCGGGACCGCGGTCGCGATCGCCTTTCCGCGAAGCCCGATGATGGTCGCGAATACGTGCTGGGACCTTCAGACCGCCTCCCGGGGCCGCTTCGTGCTCGGGATCGGGCCCCAGATCCGCCCCCACATCGAGAAGCGGTTCTCGACCCCGTGGTCGGCCCCGGTGCCGCGCCTTCGCGAGTACGTGCAGGCGCTCCGCGCGATCTGGCGGAGCTGGGAGACCGGGGAGCGGCTCCGCTTCGAGGGCGAGCACTACACCTTCACCCTCATGACGCCGAACTTCACCCCGGCGTCCACCGGCCAGCCGATGGTGCCGGTCACCATCGCGGCGGTCGGCCCGCACTCGCTCCGGCTCGCCGGCGAAGTGGCGGACGGCGTGCGCCTGCACGGCTTCTGCACCCGGCGGTACCTGGAGGAGGTCTGCATGCCGCGGATCGGGGAAGGGATGGCCCGCAGCGGGCGCCGGCGCGAGTCGTTCGAGGTCACCGGCGGAGGCTTCGTCGCCACCGGCGCGACGGACGAGGAGGTCGCGAAGGCCGTCGAATGGGTGCGGTACCGGGTCGCGTTCTACGGCTCGACCCCGGGCTACTGGCCGGTGCTCGACCTGCACGGGCTCGGGGACCTCGGACGCAAGCTCAACCGGATGACCAAGGAGGGGGCGTGGGATCGGATCGCGGCCGAGATCGACGACGACACGGTGCGCCTGTTCGCCGCCGTCGGCCGCCACGACGAGCTCGCTGCAGCCGTCGAGGAGCGCTTCGGCGGCGCGGCGGACACCGTCTATTCCAGCCTCTCGATGGACATGCGCCCGGAGCTCCCGCCGGACCTCATCCAGGACATCCGCCGCCTGCCGGTCGCCTTCGAGGGCTACGCGACGGCCTGGTGAGCTCGACCAACGACGATCGCGGGAGTACGCCAGGCCGACAGGATGCACATCGTGGCGACGGGTCGCCGTCACCACGCCCACCTCGCGCCGGTGTAGACTTCGGGCTCGCGGGCGGTTGTGCGGCGGACGGCCCCAGGCTTCATGCTGAACTTCACACCGGAGGTGCGTTCCCGTGACCGATTCCGCCACCACGCACGTCGGGCCGCTCGGCTCGACCATCCACGTCCTTCGCGCCGACGCCGGCACCGTCGCCGAGCTCGCCGCCATCGACTGGAACCGGCACTTCCGCCGGGTCTGCCTCGACCCGGTGCTCGGCCTCATCGTCCTGATGGCGCCCTCCAACCTGCACGAAGATCTGACCGATGTGTTCGATCGCATCGTGGACATCGCGGGAAGCGCCCTCACCGGCGCATCGAAGGCGCTTCGCCACACGCGACTTCGTCGCCCGGGCGAACCGCCCGGCACGGGCATGGAGCCCGACGCGGCCTACTATGTCGGCGAGCGGGCGAAGGGCTTTCGCGATGCCCTCGTCGAGAGCCCGGCGGCGGCCGAAGCGTACGTCGTGGGCAACGCTCCCGACATCGTGGTCGAGGTCGAGATCACCCACGCCGACGAAGGGAAGATCGGCCGCTACGCCGACCTCGGCGTACGGGAGCTGTGGCGGCTGCACGGCCGCAAGGGCTCGAAGGATCTCCGGGCCGACTTCCTCGCCCTCGCGTCCGGGAGTCCCCCCCGGGCCCTCGCCGCCTCCGAGGTGCTCCCCGGACTCACTCCGGACGACGTTTGCGAGGCGGTGGAGGGCGTGCGCCAGAGTCTCACCACCGCCGAGCGGATGGACGCGGTGACCCGGATCGTCCGCCGGCGCCAGCGCGCCAGCGTCCGGGTGCGGGAGGAGGACCCGCCTCCCTACGCCCCGGCTTCGAATGCCCGGGCGGAGGCCGCGGCCACCGACCGCGCGCCCGTCGACCCCGTTTCCTGACCGACCCCGACCCGGTCCGCTACGGCCCCCACGCTCTTTAGCCCGGATATTTCACCGATGTTCGTCGCGAGGGCGCCAAGATGCTTGTGGTAGTGGGCCGCACGGACCGAAAGAGCGCATGCGCGCTGCTGAAGGCGTAGTCGAACTACGGTGAAGCGGCTTGAGGGAGTACGGCCCGCTACCGCAAGCAGATTGGTGTCCGCAGCAGGACATCGGTGAAATATCCGGGTTAGTGGGGATGGACGTGGCCGAGGTCGCACCGGCCGG
>JAJECB010000228.1 GCA_022822245.1 Gammaproteobacteria bacterium | reverse complement strand
GGGCCGTACTCCCTCAAGCCGCTTCACCGTAGTGTCGACTACGCCTTCAGCGACTTTCGGTCCGTGCGGCCCACTACCACAAGCATCTTGGCGCCCTCGCGACGAACATCGGTGAAATACTCGCGCTGAAGACCCGGCGATCGCATCGTGATGGGGAACGTGCTCGGCGGCTACTTCCTGCGGCGGCTCCTCGGCTCCGTCGTCATGCTGTTCATCGTCATGACGGCCGTGTTCGTCGCGGATCGGAACATCGGCGATCCGGCCCGCATGATCCTCGGGGACACCGGAACCGAAGCGGACGTTCTCGAGCTCCGCATACGAATGGGGCTCGAGGATCCGTGGCACGTCCAGTACGGGCGCTTCGTCGCCGGCCTCGTGACCTTCGACCTCGGCGAGACGTTCCGCTACGGGATCAGCAAGCCCCTCGCCCACGGCGGGATCCCGGAGTCGCGGGCGACCCTGCCGATCGCGGCCGAACGCCTCCCCGCGACCTTTCTCCTGACCGGGGTCACCATCGCGCTCGCCGTGCTCGTCGCCCTGCCGCTCGGGATCTGGTCGGCCGTGCGCCCGCGCACGCTCGGGGACCGGCTCGTGAACGTGCTCTCGCTCGCCGGGGTATCGATCGTCGAGTACTGGTTCGCGCTCATCCTCATCCTCCTCTTCGCGGTACAGCTCGACTGGCTTCCGACCTCCGGCTACGGCACCGCGGCCCACGTCATCCTCCCCGCGCTCGCTCTCTCGCTCCGGCCGATCGGACGGATCACCCAGATCGCGCGGAGCTCGATGCTGGACGAGCTCGCGAAACCCTACGTCACCGCGGCCCGGGGGCGGGGCATTCCGCTCCGGAAGATCGCCTCGATCCACGCGCTCAAGAACGCGGCCATCCCCATCGTCACCACCATCGGCGACGAGACCATCAACGTCATCACCGGGGTCATCATCATCGAGACGGTGTTCGGCTGGCCGGGGATCGGGGCGCTCACCGTCGATGCGCTCAAGATCCGCGACGTGCCGCTCATCGAGGCGACGATCTTCCTCCTCGTGCTGATGGTGCTCGGCATCAACCTCCTCGTGGATCTCCTCTACGCGCTCCTCAATCCGCGGGTGAGGCTCGGTTGAAGGCTGATGGCTGCCGAAGTCGTCACCGAAGCCGCCGCCGTGGAAGAACGGCAGGCCCGGGTCACCAGCCGCGACCTCGCCGTCGCGCTCGTGCGCGAGCCGGTAGTGCTGCTCGCGGTCGTCTTCCTCGCCGTACTCGCGGTCGCGGCGGTCTTCGCGAGCTGGCTCGCCCCCTACGACCCCCTGATGCCCAACATCTTCGCCGGGCGCCTCCCGCCGCTCTCGGAGGCGAAAGGCATGACCGGCGCGGTCCAGTTCCATGTGCTCGGGACGGACGCCCTCGGCCGCGACATGCTGACCCGGCTCATGTACGGGGCGCAGGCGTCGGTCGCGGTCGGGGTGGTCGCGGTCGCCATCTCCGGCACCCTCGGGACCGTCCTCGGCCTCGTCGCCGGCTACTACGGGGGCCGGGCGGAGACCGTCATCATGCGGACGGTGGACGGAGTCATGGCGGTGCCGTCGCTCCTCATCGCCCTCTTCGTGCTCTCGCTCGTCGGGGGCGGGCTCGTCAACATGGTCCTCATCTTCGCCTTCGTCCGGTGGGTGGTGTACGCGCGTCTCGCGCGCGGCATCACGCTCGCCTACCGGCAGTCGTCGTTCGTCGAGGCGGCCCGTTCGATCGGCGCGACGGACGGGCGCATCATCTTCCGGCACATCCTCCCGAACATGATGTCGCCGCTGCTCGTGCTCGGGACCCTGGAGATCGCGCTCCTCATCCTCGCCGAGGCGGGTCTGAGCTTCCTCGGTTTCGGGCTCCAGCCCCCCGAGCCCTCCTGGGGCCTGATGATCGCGCGCGGGCGCGAGTACCTGCGTGAGGCGTGGTGGATGATCACCTTCCCCGGCCTCGCGATCTTCCTCACCACCCTGAGCCTCAACCTGCTCGCGAACTGGGTGCGGACGGTCACCGATCCGGTGCAGCGATGGCGGTGGCTCATCTGACTCCCTCCGCGGCCGGGCCGGTCTCCGCGCCGGACGACGGTGCCCTGCTCGCGGTGGCGGATCTCCACGTCTCGTTCCGGACCCCGCACGGGGTCGTGGACGCGGTGCGGGGGGTGAGCTTCTCCGTCGGACGGGGCGAGACGGTGGGGATCCTCGGCGAGTCGGGCTCCGGCAAGAGCGTCAGCGTGGGCGCGGTGATGGGCCTCCTCGACAGCCCGCCGGCCCGGATCGGCGGGGAAATCCGCTATCGCGACATCGACCTCCTGCGGGCTCCGGCCCGCGAGACCCGTCGCATCCACGGCGACCGGATCGCGATGATCAACCAGGATGCGGTCACCGCCCTCAACCCGGGCCTCACCGTCGGCTACCAGATCGCGGAGATGTTCCGCGTCCACCGGCCGGGCACCTCGCGGGACGACGCGCGGCGCAAGGCCGCGGAGCTGATGGACCGGGTGAAGATCCCCTCCGCCCGGGAGCGGGTGCAGAGCTACCCCCACGAGTTCTCGGGCGGCATGAGCCAGCGGGTCATGATCGCCATGGCCATCGCCCTCGAGCCCGATCTCCTCATCGCGGACGAGCCGACGACGGCGCTCGACGTGACCGTGCAGGCCCAGATCATGCAGCTCCTCGCCGAGCTCCGGGACGAGACGGGGATGGCCCTCATCCTCATCACCCACGACCTCGGGGTCGTCGCGGAGAGCGTCGCCCGGGTCCTCGTGATGTACGCGGGACGCATCGTCGAGCGCGGGCCGACTGCGGAGGTCATCGCGCGCCCGGCCCATCCCTATACCGCGGGGCTCATGAGCTCGGTGCCGCGGGCCGAGCACAAGGACCGCAAGCTCGCGACGATCGAGGGTGCGCCGCCGGTCCTGACCGCGATCCCCCCCGGCTGCACCTTTCACCCGCGGTGCGCCAGGAGCGAGGCGGTGTGTGCCGGGGAGCCGCCCCCCGCGTTGCGGCCGGTCGCCCCGGGGCGCGAGAGCGCCTGCCACTTCGCGGAGGAGGTCTACGGTGGCTGAGGCCGGGGTGAGGGAGGGGGCGGACGCGCGGCCGGTCGTTGCGGTCGGGGAACCGCTCTTCGAGGTCGAGGATCTCGTCAAGCACTACCCGGTGCGGAGCGGCGCCTTCCTCGGGCGGGACGGTGGAGTCGTCCGGGCCGTCGACGGGGTGAGCTTCACCCTCCGTCGCGGGGAGACCCTCGGCATCGTGGGGGAGTCCGGCTGCGGCAAGTCGACCCTCGCCCGGGTCCTTCTGCGACTGGTCGAGCCGACGAGCGGGCGGGCGGTGCTCGCCGGCGAGAATCTGTTCGAGCTCGACAAGCGCGCGATGCGCCTCGCGCGCCGGCGGCTCCAGATCATCTTTCAGGACCCTTTCGCATCGCTCAACCCGCGCATGACGGTGGCCGAGATCGTCCGCGAGCCGTGGGCGATCTTTCCCGGCGTGGTGCCTCGCGGCGAGTGGCACGATCGGATCGCGGACCTGCTGACCCGGGTCGGGCTCAACGCGGACGATGCCCACCGCTACCCCCACCAGTTCTCGGGGGGCCAGCGCCAGCGGCTCGG
>JAJECB010000214.1 GCA_022822245.1 Gammaproteobacteria bacterium | reverse complement strand
CGTCGGCGAGGGCGGGGGGCGAGAAGGCGGGGAGGAGGGCGTTGGCGGCGCCGGCCGCGATCGCGATCTCCACCGAGTAGAGTGCGTAGAGATGTCCGAACGGCGCCGCGGAGAGGACGATGTCCCCCGCCCGGAGGTCGTGCTCGGCGACGCCGACACGGGCGTTGGAGAGCATCTGGTGGTAGTTGAGGGGGACGCCCTTGGGGTTCGACGTGGTCCCGGAGGTGTAGAGGAGGAGGAACGGGTCGGCCGCCGTCGGCTCCCGCCAGTCGCGGGGGAGGGGCGGCCCGCCGGCCGCGAGCCGATCCCACGAGAGCACGCCGGGCGTCTCCGCGCCGACGACCACCGCGGCCTCGAGATGGGGAAGCTCCTCCCGGTGCCCGACCAGCCAGCCGGTGGGGGAGAAGTCGCCGATGCGATCCGGCGCGACCAGCATCCTCGCCCGCGAGTGCCGGAGCTGCGCCGCGAGCTCCGCGCCGCGGAAGCTCATGTACAGGGTCGTCGTCACCGCTCCGAGGGCGCTCACCGCGAGGAGGATCTCGATGTGCTCGCGGACGTTCGCAAGCTGGACGGCGACCACGTCGCCCGGCCGGACCCCGGCGTGATGGAGCCCCGCGGTGATCGATGCGACGCGCGCTTCCAGTTCCTCGTTGGAGACGGCCCCCCGCTCGTCCACGAGGGCCGTCCCGTCCGGGTCCGTGCGGGCATTGCGGCGGAGCCAGCCGGAAAGGGTGTCCGAACCCCACCACCCCTGCTCGACGTACGCGCGGACCCGCTCCGGGTCGAGGGAGAAGGCCGCGCGCAGGGCGAGCGCCTCCTCGCTGAATCGGAAGTGGTCCTGGAACGGGACGAACCGTTCCTCGCGATAGCGCCGGCCGCCGCCGAGCGCGTTCAGCATGGGGTAGTGGCCGGTGCGGAACCGCCGCCGCTCCTCGAGGTTGCGGATGAGGGTCACCTGGGCGGGGGTGAGTCCGATCCGCTCCGCGATCTCGGCGTCCCCCATGCCGAGCTCGTGGCGGTGCGCCTCGATTGCCGCGAAGTCCTTCTCGCGGACCGGATCGCCCCGCCGGGTCTGGAGGTTGTTGCTGAGGGCGAAGACGGTCTCGCCGTAGGCGGCGATCATCTCGTCGGTCACCCCGAGCTGCGCCCGGGTGAGGCCCTGGGTCATCGGTCGGTCCCCGCCCCGGCCCCGTCCTCGGCCCCGCCCCGGGGCGGGGCTCCGGCGGCCCGGGCGCGGCGAATGGGATCCGCGAGCTCCGCCCCGGTCGCGATGGGGCACACGCGCATGCACTCGAAGCACTGGGCGAGGAGGCCCCCCGACCCGACGGACATCTTGTACCAGAGCATCTTGTGGTCCGGATCGAAGAGGGCGTCGCGGCGCTCCGCCTCGTCTCCGGCCGCCATCGCGTCGGCGAGGATCGCGGGGACCGCCTCGTACTGCTGCGACATCTCCGCGCAGGCGGCCATGTCGTAGTGCATCTCCTCCTGGCGGCCCTTGGCGTCGATCTTCCCCGAGAGGCACTGCACCGGGCAGAACTTCATGCAGGGGGTCTGTCCGAGCCTGCGGTACATGTCGACGCACGACGGCGCCGGGCACGGGTTCTCGGCGAGCGGCTCGTCCGGTGGGAGCTCGAGCTCGGTCATTACCGAGGCGAAGTACATGTAGCCGAACTCGGGATGGAGGAGGATATCTCCGGCGAGCGACCGCGCCCCGAGCCCGGCGAGCTCCGCGTGGAGCTTGAGGCTCTGGAGGGGGATCCGCGGCCCCTCCTCGTTGTCGAGGTCGGGCGGGCAGTAGATCGACGGCACCTGGAACCGGCTCTCGATGAAGAAGGCGAGGGCGTACGAGCACGAGTAGGCCCGCGTCTCGGTGGACCCGAAATAGGCCATCGCCTTGGCCGGCACCCGCCATGTGCCCTGGGTCTGGCCGCCGACGCCGATGGCGATGACGGAGCGGACCCGGGGCATGAGGTCGGTCGGGCGGTGCCCGGCGGGCGCGATCCGCTCGATGGCCTCGAGGTCGGCGACGCCGACCGCGAGGGCGCCCCGCTTCCGGGCGTAGGCGAAGATCTCGGCCTTGGCTTGCGACGAATCGATCTCCGGCCGCTCGACCATTGGCGCCTCCTCTCGCGGCGGACGGACGGGGGACCGCGCGGGCGGGCGGGTGACCGCTCCGCCCCGGACCCCGGGCCCGATGCGGGGAGTATCCCGGCCCGGGCGGCGACGCGTCAAACCGGCGGGCCCGTGCTGCGCGCCCGGGAGCGCCCCGGATCCGGCGCCGCGCGTGGCGCCCACCCGGGCGCGCGTGCATCCCCCAGCGCCGTCGATGGCGGGGGTTCGGCCCACCGCGGCCGCGAAGCGCCCGCCCGCAGCCCGCGGGTCGAGGAGCGGACCGTACCGGGGAAGGAGGAAGAGCGGACGAAGGCCGGGCCGCCGCCGGTTCCCGTGGGTTGGCCGGCCGGCCCCGCGATCGGTCACAATCGCGGGGTTCGCACGTCTGGATCAGGAGGAAGCGGTCATGAACGAAATGTCGAACCCGGGCTCGGTCCACACTCCGCTCGGAGCGTACTGCCATACGGCGAGGGTGCCGGCGGGGAGCGACTGGCTCGTCGTCGCCGGCCAGGTGGGCATCGACGCCGGCGGCACCCTTGCGAGCGGGGGACGTGCCCAGGCCGAGCAGGCCTTTCGCAACGTCGTCGAATGCCTCGCCGAGCACGGCATGGACCGGGGCGACATCGTCAAGTTCCAGGTGTTTCTCACCGACGCCCGCCATATCGAGGACTACCGCGCGGCGCGGCGCGAAGTGATCGGCGACGAGCACCGGCCGCCCTCCACCCTCCTCATCGTCAAGGGCCTCGCCGCCCCCGACATCTGCGTGGAGATCGAGGCCTTCGCCGCGAAGGCGCCCTGAGCGCCCTCCGCACCGGGAGGCGCGGCGTCGCGGCCCGGGACCGGTGACGCCGGGAATGTCGGAGCGGCTCGATCCCGGTCGGTTGCCCGAGCGTTTCGAGGACGTCGAGGCGCTCGAGGAGTTCATGACCCGGCCGAGCCGGGCCCTCGTAGACGACCTCGCTCGCCTCGACGGCGATCTCCTCGTCCTTGGCGTCGGGGGCAAGATGGGACCGACCCTCGCCCGCCTCGCCAGGCGGGCGGCTCCGGAGAAGACCGTCACCGGCGTTGCGCGGTTCTCCGAACCGGGGTTGCGCGAGCGGCTGCGCAGGGCGGGGGTCGAGACCATCGCCTGCGATCTGCTCGACCGGGCCGCCGTCGCGGACCTTCCGCCCGCCCCGAACGTCGTGTTCATGGCCGGGCGAAAGTTCGGCTCCACGGGCGCGGAGGAGCTGACGTGGGCGATGAACGTGCTCGTGCCCGCGATCGTCGCCGAGCGGTATGCGGGATCGCGCATCGTCGCCTTCTCCACCGGCAACGTCTATCCCTGGGTGCCGGTCGGGTCCGGCGGGGCGGGCGAGGCGACGCCGCCCCTGCCTCCGCCCGGCGAGTACGCCAATTCGTGCGTGGGACGCGAGCGGATGTTCCAGTTCTTCTCCGCCCGGCACCGCACCCCGGGCCGGCTTCTCCGGCTCAACTACGCGATCGACATGCGCTACGGTGTGCTGCACGACGTGGCCTCGAAAGTGTTCGCGGGGGTTCCGATCGACCTCGCGATGGGCCACGTCAACGTGATCTGGCAGGGCGATGCCAATGCCCAGGCCCTGCGCGCGCTCCGGCACTGCACCGTGCCCGCGTCGCCCCTCAACGTCACCGGGCCGGAGACCGTGTCGGTGCGGGCCCTCGCGCGCGCCTTCGGTCGGCGTTTCGGCCGAGAGCCGGCGTTCGCGGGGGAGGAGGCCCCCGAGGCCTGGCTCAACGATGCGAGCGAGGCGCTCCGGCTCTTCGGCCCCCCGCTCGTCCCCCTCGAACGCATGATCGACTGGGTCGCCGACTGGGTCGAGCGGGGCATGCCGAGCCTCGGCAAGCCGACCGGATTCGAGGTTCGCGATGGAGCCTATTGACGGCACATATGTAGGCACTTATAAGTCATTGATCTATATTGGCCAAACCTTGCGATCCGATCCGAACCGGAGATCCGGGAGCCCGCAGCCCGCTGGCAGGCGACAGGCGATTCGATAGATCAATGACTTATAAGTGCCTACATATGATTGACGGCATGGAGATCCGCCGTCTCCGCCCGGAGGACGTGGACGGCGCCGTCGCCCTCAATGCCGAGGCGGGGTGGAACCAGGTCGCGGCCGACTGGCGCTTCATGCTCGAGTTCGGCGCCGGCCTTGCCGTCGAGGCCCCGGACGGGCGCCTCGTCGCGAGCGGCATGGTGCTTCCCTGCGCGCAACGCTTCGCCTGGATCGCCATGATCCTGGTGACCGAGAAGTGGCGCCGCCGTGGCCTCGCCACCGCGATCATGGCGCGGGCGATCGCGCTCTGCCGCGACCGGGGCTGGATCGCGGGCCTCGATGCGACGGAGGCGGGGCGGCCGGTCTACCTGCCGCTCGGCTTCCGGGACGTCTACGGCCTGAGCCGCTGGGCGGCCGGTCCCGACCGCCCGGCGGCCCCGGCCGACGTCGACGGGCGGGAGGTGGCCGCGGTCGCGGCGGCCGACCTCGCCCGGATCGCCGACTACGATGCGGCCCGCAACGGCGGCCGGCGCGAGCGGCTCCTCGCCCATCTCGCGGGCCGGGCGCCGCACCTCGCCTTCAAGGTCGTGTCGGACGGCCGC
>JAJECB010000188.1 GCA_022822245.1 Gammaproteobacteria bacterium | reverse complement strand
TCGTCGCCCGGGACCCGTTCATGCTCGTCGGCCGCACGCCCAATCCCGCGTTCCGGTTCGAGGACCTGGTCGGGCCGCGCGTTGCCGTGGCGGTGGACGTGCCCACCCCCTGGATGACCCTCTTCGACGACCTCGACCGCGCCGGGATCGACCCCGCGTCGCTCAACCGGACACCGGACGCACCGATGGCCGAGAACGCGGCGGCGCTCGAGCGCGGCGAGATCGACGTCGTCCAGTTGTTCGAGCCCTACGCCGATCGCCTCGTCTCGACCGGGGCGGGACACGTTTGGCACCGGTTCTCCCGGCGGGGCGACGTCGCCTTCACGAGCTTCTACACAACGCGGCGCCGCGCCGAGGAGAAGCGCGAGACGTGCACCGCCCTCGTCCGGGCGATCGCGGCCGCTCTCGTCCGGATCCATGAGACACCGGCGGAGACGATTGCCGAGCGCGTCGGCCCCACGTTCTTTCCCGACCTCCCGGCGGGCGCGCTCGCGCGCATCGTCGCGGCCTATCGCGCCGCCCGCCTCTGGCCACCGACCCCGGCGCTTCCCGCCGCCGCCTTCGTGCGGCTCAAGGCGGCGCTCCTCGCGGGCGGCCTCATCACCTGCGACGTGCCCTATGTGCTCGCCGTCGACGCGGAGCTCTCGGCGGGCTGACCGGCCTCCAGAGCCTGACGCGATGCATGTCCCGACGATCGATATCGCCCCCTTCCTCGACGGGAGCGCCCGCGCGGCGGTTGCCGCCCGCGTCGCCCGGGCCTGCGAGGAGATCGGGTTCCTCACCGTCACCGGGCACGGCATCGCGCCCGAGGTCGTCGAGCGGGCCTTCGAGCGGTCCCGCGCGTTGTTCGACCTGCCCCGGGCCCGGAAGGACCGCTTCCACCCGACCGGGCCGTCGCGCCAGCGGGGCTATCACGGATTCGCGACCCGCGGCCTCGCGTACACCCTGGGCGAGAAGGCGCCGCCCGACTTGCGCGAGTCCTACTTCCTCGGACCCATCGACGACCACCGGGACCACTTCCGCGCGCAGCCCGATGCGGCCGATGCCTATGCACCCAACATCTACCCCGACGAACCCGCGGGAACAACCGAAGCACTGGTTGCCGTCTATCGGGCGTACGAAGGGCTCGCTGCCGATCTCCTTCGCCTGTTCGCCGTTGCCCTCGGCGAGCCGGAGGACTTCTTCGCCGGCGCCATCGGGCGACACTTCAGCATCCTTGCGAGCCACCACTACCCACCGCTCGATGATCCGCCCGCCCCGGGACAGCTCCGCACCGGGGCGCACACCGACTACGGCGCCCTCACGATCCTCGCGATGACGGAGGCGGACGGGGGGCTCGAGGTCCGGATGCCGGACGGGCGCTGGCAGCCGGTGCGCCCGCCGACCGGCGCCCTCGTCGTGAATCTCGGGGACATGATGGCCCGCTGGACCAACGATCGCTGGACCTCGACCCTGCACCGCGTCGCCAATCCGCGCGAGCTCGGGAGCACCCGCTCCCGTCGCCAGACCATCGGTCTATTTCACCACCCCGACTTCGACGCGACCATCGAGGCGATCCCCTCCTGCGTGCCGCCGAACGAAGCCCCGAGCTACCCTCCAATCACCGCCGGTGCCCACATCGCCATGAAGATCGCCGCGAGCCACGAGGGCGGACGCGAGTGAAGGAGTCAGGTCGAAGACTCGTTCCCGCCCGGA
Organism: Gammaproteobacteria bacterium; assembly: GCA_022822245.1. Next base: position 886 of record JAJECB010000188.1, on the reverse strand, counting down.
GGCAACTTCGGTACGACCCCCAGCGAGAGCACTTCTCTCCCCTCGCAAACCTTGCAGAAGCCGTCATCCGACTGAGGCGCAATTGGAAGCGCGGAGGGGCGAGTTCGACGCCGCGGCACACGGCTTGCCCAACTCCCATCGGACGGACCAGCCGCGAGGGAGGGGGTTTCGTTCTTGACAGAACAGACAGAATGGACCATCTTCGACAGAAGAGGTGGCGACGCATGTGAACCATCATGACCACGACAGCGACGCAAGACACGGAGACACTCGTCAACATGTTGCGCGCCGCGGCAGCCGATCTGAGTCCCAGCGTGATCAACGCGCTGATCGCACGTCCGGACGCAGTACGCGGTGCGCTGGCAGCGACGGGGGCGCTCCTTGCAAGAGACGAGGCCGCCGGGTCGCCGCACGACGAGGTCGAGATGATCGGGCTGGTCGCGGAGCCGTCGAGAAGTCCCGAGGAAGTCGGACGAACCGTCGAAGCGCGCACCGCACCGTACGAGCCGGACGAAGAGGTGCTGAGCTCGAACGAGGTCGCGGCACGCCTCGGACTGAAGTCGCGACAGTCCGTCCATGATTGGCTGCGCAAGGGGAAGATTGTGGGGTGGCAAACCGCAAGACGCGGATACATGTTCCCAGCCAGGCAGCTCGATGAAAGGAATCGACCGATCGAGGGCCTCGGCGATATCGTGGCGCTGTTCGAGGATGCCTACGCAGCGTGGTTCTGGCTGACGACGCCACGGAACGCGCTGGATGGAGAGGAGCCGCTGGCCGTGCTGGCCAAGGGCCAGCGCGACCGCGTCATCGACGCGGCGGAAGGTTACCTGCAAGGCGACTTCGCGTGAGCCGGGGATATGCGGCGAAGGACATCCAGGAACGCATC
>JAJECB010000171.1 GCA_022822245.1 Gammaproteobacteria bacterium | reverse complement strand
CGGCGACTATGAACGCGGATCCGTCCGCAGAGCGGAGCAGCGGCCGGAGTCCGTCTCACCCCGGCAACACAGGCCTCGTCGGTCTGAGGCGAAGCCTCGTTAGGGGAGACAGTGACCATCTGCGCGCATGTTTCACCGATTTTCGCCGCCTGCTCGAAGAATCCTGCGAATTTCTCGAGCTTGATGGTCACCCGAAGAGCTCCCCGGGCCTTTCGGGTCGGGGCATCGGGATGCCGCGGAAATGTGGAAACATGCGAGATGTCTCCACAAGACCGGATCGCACGGAAATGGCGGTGAAACATGCGCGCTGACCCCCCTCCTCCGCCCCGCGACCGCCCCTACAAGGTCGGGGCCGGAGACATCGCGGTCTACGTCCGGCGCCGGATCACCGGCGGCGAGCTGCTGAACGGCGAGAGGCTCCCCCCCGAGCGGGCGTTCGCGGAGCAGTTCGGAGTGTCGCGGGGCACGGTGCGTGACGCGCTGCGCCGGCTCGAGGAGGCGGGATTCGTCGAGAAGCGACCGGGGAGCGGCACCTACGTGGCCTACTCCGAGGTGGAGACCGCGTTGATCGCCCGCTCGACGAGCCCCCTCGAGCTCATCGACACCCGCTTTGCGCTCGAACCCCAGATCGTGCGCCTCGCGGTGCTCAACGCGACCGAGCGCGCGCTCTCGAAGGCGGAGCGGGCCCTCGACGTCATGGAGCGAAGCGAGGACGACCCCGACGCGTTCGCGGTAGGCGACGAGACGTTCCATCTCGCGCTCTCGGAGTGCACGAGGAACGCGATGCTGGTCTGGATCACGGAGCGCGTGAGCGAGGTCCGGAACAACGCCGAATGGGCGAGGATGCGCCAGATCACCCTGACCCGGGCGATGATCCGGCGCTACAACGCACAGCACCGCGAGGTCTTCGAGTCGGTGCGGCGGCGCGACGCGGAGCGGGCCGCCCGGGCGATGCGGGCGCACCTCGACCTCGCGCGCAAATCCCTCGTCGATGCCGCATCCTCGTGAGGATGGCCGGTCCAGGAGCGCAGATGTCCGTCTCCCTTCCCAAATTGGTACGAAACCGGTTCTTCCGTTTGATCGGCGGGATGCGATCTGATGCAATCCCGGGTGCCTTCGCGGATCCCGGCCAAGCCGGCCGATTCGCCGCCGACCGAAGCCCCGGGGAGAGACACGGCACGTGATCCTTGAGGCAACCGCGGCCATCGCGGGCGCGCCGTCGCGCCGCGGACCCATCCTGATTCCGGGCCTCCCCGCGCTCGCACCGAACGTGGAGCGGCACCCGGTCCCCGGCGGCGGCACGCGCACCCTCGCCCTCGACGCCGGCGACGAGCTGACCGTGATCGACCGCGAGGGGCGGCAGCGGTGCGAGCTCGTCGTCTTCGACCGCGGGGGGCGCTCCGACCCCGCCCTCATCGGCGCCAGCGGGGCGGACGCGCCGTCCGGGATCCAGGCGGTGCTCGAACGCGGCGTCCCCTCCGCGCGGCACGTCCGGGAAGCCCTTGCGGCCCGCGGCCTCGACCTCGGCCGGGCGCGGGCGGTGCGCCTGTTCGGGGACGAATCGCGCGCCGGAGAGTCGGCCACGTTCGTCGCCACCGCCCCCGTCACCCTGGTCGCCGGGGCGCCGGGCGGCCCGATGCCGGCGGACGAGCAGTGTCCCCCGACCGAGATCGTGCTCTACGTGCGGCGCGAGCGCCGGACCAACGCGAAGCCGGCGGACGACCCGCCTCCGCCGCTCGCCGAGCCGCTCCTCGACCTCAACCTCCCGCCCGGCACGGCCCGAGGCTACGAGGTCCGGGCGGGCCAGCTCATCCAGATCGTCGACGTCAAGGGGCGCGAATGCACCGACTTCCAGGCGTTCAGCCGGCGCGCCCTCGACGGGGGTCTGGAGCGCGAGATCGATCCCACCACCACCCGCACCCTGATGGGCTCGCTCTATCCCGGCCCGGGCCTCTTCTCGAAGTACTGGACCGTCGATCACGAACCCCTGCTCGAGCTCGTCCAGGACACCTGCGGGCGGCACGACTCCTTCGGCCTCGCCTGCACCGCCCGCTACTACGAGGACCTGGGGTACCCCGGCCACGCCAACTGCTCGGACAACATCAACGCCGAGGGCGCGCGGTACGACATCCGCCCGCGCGGCGGTTGGCCGGCCATCAACTTCTTCTACAACACCATGCTCGACGACACGAACGCCATCGGGATGGACGACCCCTGGTCGCGCCCGGGGGACTTCGTGCTCATGCGGGCGCTCACCGACCTCGTTTGCTTCTCCACCGCCTGTCCCTGCGACATCGATCCCGCGAACGGTTGGAACCCGACCGACATCCAGGTCCGGGTGTATGACCGGAACGAGGACTTCAAGCCAGCCATGGGGTTCCGCATGACCGCCGACGCCGACGTTCGGTTGACGAAGCGCACCGGATTCCACGACTCCCTTGCCGCCCACACGCGGAACTTCGTCGAGTACAACGGCTACTGGCTCCCCCAGGACTTCCCCGGCCGCGGCGCGATCGAGGAGTACTGGGCGTGCCGGGAGCGGGCGGCGGTGATGGACCTCTCGCCGCTTCGCAAGTACGAGGTTCTCGGGCCGGACGCCGAGGCGCTGATGCAGCTCTCGGTGACCCGCAACGTGCGAAAGCTCGCGGTCGGGCAGGTCGTCTACACCGCGATGTGCTACGAGCACGGCGGGATGATCGACGACGGCACCGTCTTCCGTCTCGGGGACAACAACTTCCGGTGGATCGGGGGCAACGACCTGTCCGGGCTCTGGCTCCGCGAGCAGGCCGGGAAGCGCGGGCTCGACGCGTGGGTGAAGACCTCCACCGACGAGCTCGCCAACATCGCGGTGCAGGGACCGAAGAGCCGCGAGATCCTCGAACGCATCCTCTGGACCGGCCCCACCTGGCCGACCGTCGGCGAGCTCGGGTGGTTCCGGTTCTCCGTCGCGCGTCTCGCCGATTTCCACGGCATGGCCCTCGTCGTGTCGCGGACCGGGTACACCGGCGAGCTCGGATACGAGCTCTTCTGCCACCCGAAGGACGCCCGGACCCTGTTCGACGCGGTCATGGAGGCGGGCGAGCCGTTCGGAATCGCCCCCTTCGGGCTCGCCGCCCTCGACATGGTCCGCATCGAGGCGGGCCTCGTCTTCGCGGGCTGCGAGTTCTGCGACCGGACCGACCCCTTCGAGGCGGGCATCGGCTTCACCGTGCCCCTGAAGTCGAAGACCGACGACTTCATCGGCCGGGAGGCCCTCGAGCGGCGCAAGGCGCACCCCGTCCGCCGGCTCGTGGGGCTCGACCTCGAGGGCGGGGTGGTGCCGTCGACCGGAGATTGCGTGCGCGTCGGCCGCGCCCAGGTCGGGGAGATCACCTCGGCGGTGCGATCCCCGATCCTCGGCCGGGTGATCGCGCTCTGCCGCATGGACGTGACCCACGCCGCGCTCGGGGCCGAGGTCGAGGTCGGTCAGCTCGACGGCCACCAGAAGCGCATCCCCGCCCGCGTCGTCCCCTTCCCGCACTTCGACCCCGAGAAGCGGCGGGTTCGCGGCGACTACGGTTGACGGGGACTGACGGAGAGTCGATGCCGATCCTCGAGGTCCGGGACCTCACCCGCCGGTTCGGCGGCCTGTTCGCCGTCTCCGATCTCACGTTCTCCGTCGAGGAAGGCGAGATCCGGGGGCTCATCGGGCCGAACGGGGCCGGCAAGACCACCACCTTCAACGTGATCAGCGGCTTCTACGCGCCGAGCGAGGGGCGGGTGCTGTTCCTCGGGGACGACATCTCGGGCATGCCCACGAACGCGATCGCGGCCCGCGGCCTCGTGCGGACGTTCCAGGCGACGACGCTCTTCCAGGAGCTCACCGTGCTCGAGAACGTGCTCGTCGGCTGCCACCTGACGGCCCGCACCGATCCGTTCCGGGCCCTGCTCGGAACGGACCGGCCCCGCCGGGAGGCGGCGCTCGCCAGGGCGGCCGAGATCCTGGATTTCTTCGGGCTCGGCGAGCGCCGCGACGACCTCGGCATGAGCCTTCCCCATGGCCTGCAGCGCGCGCTCGGGATGGCGGTGGCGCTCGCCGCCGATCCGAAGCTCCTGTTGCTCGACGAACCGTTCACGGGCATGAATCCCGAGGAGACCCGCCGGATGATGGACATCGTCCGCAAGGTGCGCGACCGGGGAATCACGATTCTGCTCGTCGAGCACGACATGCAGGCGGTGATGGGTCTCTGCGACCGGATCACCGTGCTCAACTTCGGTCGCCTGCTCACCGAGGGAACCCCCGAGGAGGTGCGCCGCCATTCGGAGGTGATCGAGGCCTACCTCGGAGCGGCGGCCCATGCTGCTTGAGGTCCGGGACGCCACCGTCCACTACCACAAGGTGGCCGCCCTGCGGAGCGTCAGCATGGATGTGCCGGACGGCTCCGTGGTCACCATCATCGGCGCCAACGGGGCGGGCAAGAGCACGCTCCTGCGGGCGATCTCGGGCCTCGAGTCGCTGTCCGAGGGTGAGATCCGGTTCGACGGGCGGCGCATCGACGGGACTCCGCCGGAGAAGGTGGTGGCCCTCGGAGTCGCCCAGGTGCCCGAGGGGCGGCGGATCTTCCCGGACCTCACCGTCCTTGAGAACCTCAGCACGGGCGCCTATCTGCGCCGCGACCGGGAAGCCGTGGAAAAGGATCTCGACGGCGTCTTCGAGCATTTCCCGAGGCTCAAGGAGCGGCGGCGGCAATGGGCCAAGACCCTGTCGGGCGGCGAGCAGCAGATGCTGGCCATCGGGCGGGCCCTGATGTCCAACCCGCGGGTCCTGCTTCTCGACGAGCCGACGATCGGCCTCTCCCCGGTGCTGGTTCAGGAGATGGCGCGGATCATCCGGGAGATCCACGAACGCGGGGTGCCGGTGGTGCTCGTGGAGCAGAACGCGGAGCTCGCCCTCACCCTCGCCGACTACGCCTACGTGCTCGAGATCGGCTCGGTGGCCCTGCAGGGCCCGGCCGCCGACCTGCACGAGAACGAGCACGTGCGACGCGCCTACCTCGGCGCCTGATCCCCGGTCCCCCCGAGCCGGCCTCCCCCCGGGCCGGCGCGGGCATCGGGCCGCCTCAGCCCGGCGCGCCACGCCGCCGGGAGCGCTCCCCGGCTTTCGCGAATACCTCCTTCAGCTTCGGCCCCAGGCTCTCCAGTCCGTCCGGGAGGAACAGGATGGACGCGACGAGGATCGCGCCGTAGATGAGCGGACGGGCCTGGTCGACCCCGAGCTCGCGGAGCACGATCTCGTTCACCACCGTCAGCGTCACGACGCCGAGGATGGGGCCGTAGACGGTGGCCGTTCCCCCCACGATGACCCACACGAGCACGTAGACCATCGCCTCGACGTCGAACTGGTTCGGATTCACCGTCCCGAGATAGTGCGCGAGGAGCGCACCCGCGAGACCGGCGAAGAACGAGGCGATGACGAAGGCGAGGGTCCGGTACCGGCGGGTATCGACCCCGACCGCCTCCGCGAGCTTGTCCTGCCAGTGGATCGCGTGAAAGGTGAGCCCGATGCGGGATCGTTCGAAACGACTCAGGATCACGATGGAGACGGTGACCACGACCAGGCACAGGTAGTAGTAGTTGACGGGGTTGAAGAACGCGACGTCGACGACCCCGAGGTCGATGTCCGGGAAGGAGGGGACGAGCTTGATGCCCTTCGGACCGCCGAAGGGCTCGCGGAACCGCTTCCAGCAAAGCCGGATCACCTCCCCGGCGGCGAACGAGCCGATGAGGAAGTAGAAGGCCTTCATCCGGAACAGGGGGAAGCTCAGCACGTACGCGGTGAGGGCGGCGACGGCGGCGCCGAGCGGCATCGCGATCGGTACCGGCACGCCGAGCCGCTTCGCGATGAGGGTGCTCGCATAGGCGCCGACTCCCACGATCACCATGTGCGCGAGCGACCACTCGCCGGTGAGGGTGAGGAGCCGGTAGCTCACCACCACGAGGACGTTGATGACGAGGAAGACCGCCACCTCCTTCTGCGAGAAGCTGAGCACGTGGGGCAGGACGATGAGACCCGCGAAGACCGCGGCAAGGACGGCGCGGTATCCCCAGCCGTGCCCGTTGCTCCCCATCGACATCGCGTCCCGATCCGGTTCCCGTCGCCTGCGCCGTCAGTCCCGTTCCCGGACCCCGAGGAGTCCCGTGGGACGCACGACGAGCACGATGAGCATGAGCAGCAGGCCGATGTCGGCGACTACCCCGTCGGAGAAGGTGGTCACGAAGGTGTGCACGAACCCGTAGAGGATCGCGGCCACCACCGCGCCGCCGAGGCTCCCGAGCCCCCCGACGATGGTGACGATGAAGGCGGTGACGATCACGGAGTGCCCCATGTACGGATAGGTGCGGACGAGGGGCGCCGCGAGGGCCCCCGCGAGCCCCGCCATCGCGGCCGCGATGAACATCGCGAGGCGGGCCGTCTGGTTGATCGAGATCCCCTGCAGCGAAGCCGCCTCCGGATCCTGCGCGCAGGCCCGAAGCGCCCAGCCGAAGCGGGTTCGGCGAAGGAACACCCAGAGCGACGCGAGCACGATGCCCGCCCCGATGATGACGTAGAGGCGCTGGACCGCGACCACCACGCCCTCGAGCCCGAAGAGGTGGAACGTCGTCTGAACCGGCGGAACGATGTGCTCCATCCGCACGCCGAACCCCATGGCGATCGCCGCCTGCAGCATGAGCAGCAGGCCGATGGAGGCGATGAGCCCCGCGAGCGGATTGTCGCGCACGGGACGGAACAGGGCCCGCTCCATCGCGATCCCGAGGACCCCGACGAAGACGAGCCCGATCATCACCGCGAGGAAGAACGGGAACTCCCGGTCCGCGTACACGAACACGACGCAGTAGGCGCCGAGCATGAACAGCTCGCCGTGAGCGAAGTTGACGACCCCCATCACCCCGAAGATGAGCATGAGGCCGACCGCGATGAGCGCCATGAAGCACGCCGCGTAGACGGCGTTGACGCAGGTTTGCAGCAGCAGCTCGGTCATGGCGCCGGCCCGGTAAGATCACCGATTCCCGGTTGCGGACGCAGGTTTTCGCGCCTCCACGGCAATTTGGTGCCCTCGCGGTGTTGCTCGGTGACGTTTCCGGGTAAGAGGGTGGTTCCACCCGCTCGCACGAAGGCTACCGGTCGCTCGCTCCGAGATCGAGCGCGCAGGGGCGCGGACGCGGATGGGGACTCGGACCCGTGGTCCGCCGTGAGACGGCCGGGAGGCCGGGATCAGCCGCGCTGATGGTACATCTCGCCCATCTCGGTGAAGTGCTTGACGAGCAGATCGCCGTGCATGGACCACCACTCCGGAATGCTGCGGTACTCCTTGATGACCGCCTTGCCGTCCTCGATCACCACCACCGGCCAGTTGCCGACGAGGGCGTTGTCGATCCCGAACAGCTCCTTGCCCCACCAGCTCGCCTCGCCGAAGGCGTGCTTGCCGGTGCCTCCCTGCTTCATGCCCGCGAGGACGTCCTGGGGCTCGACGCTGCCGACCCGCTGCGCGCCCTGGACCCAGAGGTCCATGATCGACGCGTACTCCCACGACACCGCGCTCCACTCGCCGGGCCAGCGCTTGCTGTACTCGGCGTAGAACTCGTTGGGCGCCGCGAAGTTGATCTGCGGCTCGTTGAGGGCCGGGTCGTCGAAGTCCGGGAACTGGAAGATGAACCCCTCCATGAACTCCTTCGAGGTCTTCTCGATGATCTGCTCGTAGAAGTCCGCGGTGCAGGAGATGATCTTCCCCTTGAAGCCCTGCTGGTGCGCCTGCTCGCAGAGCGGGTGCACGTAGTCCGCATAGGCGGTGTCGAGGCACAGGATGTCCGGGTTGGACGACAGCAGGTTCGTCATCACCGGCGCGAAGTCCGTGGTCTCGATGTCGAAGAACACGGTGTCGTTGACGCCGATGCCGTGCGCCTCGAAGGCCGCGAGATAGGTGGCGACGGAAGGCCGCCCGAGAGCGTCGTCCTGGGCGCAGATCACCGCGGACTTGAGATCCGGCATGTTCTCGGCGAGCCACCAGACGCCGGTCACGTTGTAGATGGGGTGCACCTCGCAGGGCGCGATGAGGTTCGGCGTATCGGGCGACAGATCGCTCGGGAGCAGGGTCGAGACCAGCATTCCCGACTCGTTGGAAATGCGCTGAACCCCCGGCCAGGTGTCGCCGCCGAGCATCATGATGAACTTGACGCCGTCATCGAACACGAGCTGGGAGGCACCGACCTTGGCCTTCTCCGTGGCATACTCGTTGTCGTAGGAGACGAACTCGAACTTGTAGGTGTCGTCTCCGATCTGGACCCCGCCCGCCGCGTTGACCTTCTCGGCCCAGATCTGGCAGCCGTACAGTCCGGGCAGTCCCCAGGCCGCGACCGGCCCGGTCAGCGGCGCGAGGAACCCGATCCTGACCGTCTTTTCCGCGGCGGAGACCCTCGCCGGAGCGAGGCCGCCCGCCATGGCCGCACCCGCTACGGTCGCGCCGAGAAAGGTCCTCCTGCCGATCTTCTTCTGGAGCAGTTGCTGTGACATTGCCTTCTCCCCTTGGTTGCCGGTGTCCCGAACGCCGTTCGGGCACGCCTCCCTTCGGATCACGGTTCGGAATTCCCCGAACCCGTCCCGGCTAACATACCACTTCTGTATCTTTTGGCAAAAATATATGAACCACATATGTACCAGTTGTTAACCATACATGACCAATCCCGGTCTCGGGACTATAATCCCGAGGGTCCGCGCCGTGCGGTGCGACGGTGGGTGGAGCGCCCGCCCGCGCACGCCGGGGGCCCCTCCCGGGCGGATCGAGACGAGGAGTTCTGGACACGAGGAACCAAGCGATGAACAAACGCGTTGCCATCATCGGGGCGGGTCCCTGCGGTCTCTCGCAGCTTCGCGCCTTTCAGCAGGCCGAGGCCCGAGGTGCGGACATCCCGGACCTGGTGTGCTTCGAACGGCAGTCCGACTGGGG
>JAJECB010000445.1 GCA_022822245.1 Gammaproteobacteria bacterium | reverse complement strand
ACACAATCCTACAGATTCTGAGCCTCTCGGTGTTCGAAAAAATGCCGCTCGAACAACTACTTACCCAAAGCGCACATCAGATAGCAGACTTCCCTCCAGATAACCAATTGAATTTATTCAATTAACGTTGGGACACTAGTGGCCCCATTGCATGGATCTGACGCACGCGTTGCTCGTAGTGTTCGTGGAGGGGACGATAGTGGCGCTCGGAGTAACGTCTTCCCTTAGCTTCGTCCCGGAGGCGAATCGTCATTGCTTGGCGGAAGACCGATAGCCCCTTCTGGAGCCTGATGATGTGGTGTTCGTCCAGAAACAAGAGCGCCTTTTCGATCGCGTTGTTCGGTTCTCCAATCTGACTCGCCAGACCGAGCTGCGCGTCGATCCCACGACGGATGTCTTTCATGGAGAACCGCACGAGCCGTTCACCGGTGAAGCCCTGCCGGTCGGCGAGGTCAAGAAGCACCTGGAGAATCACCTGGCTCAATCGGGCGCGCAGGTCCAGCTCGTCCTGGAAATCGCGCTGGTTCGCCTCGAACCCGAGACGCAACTTGTTTCGGCCGTCACTTCGGAGCGTAATGAGCGCTCGCCCGGCGAGACTCTCTCGCGCCCAACCCATGAGCAGAATCCGCAGGCTGTCGCGGCTGATGCTGACTTTCCTGGTCCAGAGGCGTTCCTGAAGTCCAGCGACGGAGAGGGGCACTGCCTCACCGGCACCTCTCCGGCAATGAACGCGTCCTGGACTCGCTTCTTGTCGGGCGGGTCCAGGCCGCCATGAAAGTGCTCGACACCCCAGCCCCGACGCCGCAACGCGGCGGCGAGTTCCTCCGTTCGCTTGCGAAGAGCGGCGTACACGATTGCGGCACCGCGCGGCGATTCGCTTGAGGGGTCGCCGATGTGTTCGACGAGCGCCTCGTGGATACGGGCGGCTTTATGGGGAGTCAGGACTTCTTCCACCGAGTAACGCAGATTCTCCCGGTCAGCCCGGTCGGCCGCGATTACTCCGAGTTCCTGGCCGAGAGCGTCCTGGAAGTGGGCGACGATCTCTTCGCGAACATCGACCTTCGCGGTCGCTGTGAAGCATGCGGCCGGGGCAGGCTCAATCCCTTCACTCTTCGAGAACTCCCGGATGAAGCGTGCTGCGTAGAGGTAGTCGGGGCGGAAGTCGTGTCCCCACTTCGAGAGGCAGTGAGCTTCGTCGAACACCCAGGTCGCGACCTCGCGCTGGCCTATGGCCGCCTTGAACGAGCGGGACCGGAACTGCTCGGGCGACACATAGAGAAGCGCGTAGCGACCCAAGCGTATCCCTTCGAGCACGTCGTGCCGCTCGGGCATGGTGAGGAGACCATTGACCGCGGCGGCGAGATTTCCCACGCCGGTTCTGCGATTGAGGTTCTCGACCTGGTCTTTCATCAGGGCCTGTAGTGGGGAGATGACGATGGTGAGCGCTCCGGTCCCCTCGTTTTGGGCGATGGCGGGCAATTGGTAGCAGAGCGACTTCCCGCCACCGGTCGGAAGGAGCGCGAGAACCGGCCTCCGATTGAAACCCCGGGTGACGATGCGTTCCTGGAGGCTTCCTCCGTCGCTTGCGGTGGGAGCAGGCCGAAAATCCCGGAAGCCGAAGTACTGCCGAAGCTTGCCGCGAGGGTCGTGATGTACGGAGCAGTACGGACACTCGGGGTCACCGCAGTCGGTGCCGCGTATCGAGTCAAGGAATTGCGGAACGGCGGGAAACTTCCGGTATACCCAGCGGGGGAGCACGGACTCCGTTCCCGCCACCGTGAGCCATGCGAGAGAGTAGGCAGCGGCGGGACGATTCGACGGTTCGTCGATGAGAGATGGAAGACTATCCCGGAGGTTGCCGGGACACGCACGGTCCCGTGCGAAATGCTCGAAACCGCGGACCATTCGATCGCGCGAAAGCATTCGACCACCGAGCAGCTCCAGGAGACTGCCGGTTCCGCTCAGCTTGAGAGAAGAGTCTCGCTCCGGCGCGTGCGAGTCGACAAAGCAGCTACGGTAGACCGATACGAGCCCGGGCCGCCTTCGTTCCCGTTTTTTCAGGATTCTCCAACAGTCCTCAAGCAGTCGCAGGGCGAGCCGGCAGTCCGTGACAGGGTTGTTTCGTTCCCCCCCGACCAGCTTGTAGTCCTTGACGAGTGCGTGGTACGGGCGTTGCGGGCGCGCCAGCGGAGCCAAGTAGAGGGTGTCCACAACCGGGAGGTGAAGTATCTTTGCTCCCGGCAGATGCGATTCGATAAAGCGTCGGTCGTGGGCGACGATATTGTGTCCGACCACGAACTCCGCGCCGCTCGCGAACGCGTCGATTCTCTGGATTGCCTTTGTGGACGATGCGGCTTTCTGAATCCGGAGCTCGTCGGACCCGCGCAGTGCGCCCGCGTCCCGGACCCGCCCATCGGTGTCCACCTCGAGATCGAGAATCAGGCATCGTTCGATGAACTCGGAGAAGGAACTGCCCCGTTCCGGTTCCTGCATGGTGTGTGTACGTGTCCCCTGCGGACGACTCCGGGATGCGGGCGGTGAGTCAGCGGCCGAGGACGCGGCCGCTTTCGGGGTCGATGAGGTGGAGCTTCGTGGTGTCGACCACCGCGGTGAGCTGATCCCCGGGGCGCGGGTGCAGGCCCGGGTCGCAGCGCGCGACGACCTCCGCTCCCGAGATGGTGGTGAAGACGAGGGTCTCCGCGCCGAGGGGCTCCACCACCTCCACCGGGAAGGGGAAGCTCCGCCCCGGCTCGGCGGCCTCTCCCGGGGTCCGCATCGCGAGGTGCTCCGGCCGGAGACCGATCTCGACGTCCTTCCCGACGGTACCCGCGAGAGCATCGGAGGCGGGCAGCCGGATCTCCGCGCCGCCGTCCCCTACCGCCAGACTGAGCGCTCCGTTCTCCCGGACCAGCCGGGAGGGCAGGAAGTTCATCTTCGGCGCGCCGATGAAGCCGGCGACGAACCGGTCGACCGGCGTCTGGTAGACCTCTTCGGGGGGGCCCGACTGGATGATCTCGCCGTCGCGCATCACCACGATGCGGTCGGCGAGGGTCATTGCCTCCACCTGGTCGTGGGTGACGTAGACCACGGTGGTCCGGAGCTGGCCGTGCAGGCGCTTGATCTCGACCCGCATCTGCGCGCGGAGGTTGGCGTCGAGGTTGCTGAGCGGCTCGTCGAAGAGGAACGCCAGCGGCTGGCGGACGATGGCCCGGCCCATCGCGACCCGCTGGCGCTGCCCGCCGGAGAGCTCCCGGGGCCGTCGCCTGAGCAGCTCGGAGATGTTGAGCAGCTCCGCCGCCGCCCGCACCCGCTCTCCGATCTGGGCCCGGTCCACCCCCGAAAGCTTGAGCCCGAAGGCCATGTTCGAGAACACCGTCATGTGGGGGTAGAGGGCGTAGGACTGGAACACCATCGCGATGTCGCGGCCCTTGGGCGGCAGCCGGTTCACCTCTTTGCCGTCGAAGGCGATGCTTCCGCCCGACACCGACTCAAGCCCCGCGATCATGCGAAGGGTCGTCGTCTTGCCGCACCCGGAAGGCCCCACGAGGACGATGAACTCGCCGTCCTCGATGGCGAGATCGATGCCCCGCACGGCCGGCACGTCGCCGAAGTTCTTGGAGAGATTGCGGAGTTCGATCGCGGCCATCGGGTGATGTTCCTTCGAGTGCGCTCTGGTGAATTCCGTCCGAGGAGGGATGCGGCGCCCGCGGCCGGCGACCGCCGAGCTATCCCTTGACCGCGCCGGCGCCCCAGCCGGCGATGAGGTAGCGCTGCACCAGGATGAAGAAGACGAGGGCCGGGATGGTGATGACCACCCCGCCCGCCATCATCATCCCCCAGTCGGTGACCGTCGCGTTGTAGAGGTCGTCCATCCCGATCGGCAGGGTCTTGAGCTCGTTGTCGTTGATGAGGACCCGTGCGAAGAGGTAGTCGTTCCAGGCGACGATGAACGTGAAGATGGAGACCGCGATGACCCCCGGGAGGGCGAGCGGGACGATGACGAGGGCCACCGCCTTGGGGCGCGAGGCGCCGTCCGTCATCGCCGCCTCCTCGAGGTCGAGGGGGATGGACTGGAAGAACGCGCGGAGCAGCCACATGCTGAACGGCAGCGAGAAGGTGGTGTAGGCGAGCACCAGCCCGAGCTTGCTGTTCACGAGCCCCGCGGACCGCATCAGGATGTAGAACGGAACGATGATGAGGATCGGGGCGAACATGTAGGTGAACAGCATCCCCGCCGCGATGGTGTTCCGGCCCCCGAACCGGAAACGGGTGATGCCGTAGGCAGCGAGGGTCGCGACGAAGATGGTGAGCACGGTGGCGGTTCCCGCCACCGTGATGCTGTTGAAGAAGTAGATGTGGAAATCGGTGAGATCGAAGAGGTTCCGGTAGTGCTGCCAGTGGTACTCGAACGACCAGAATTTCGGGGTCGGACTCAGGATGTCCCGGTCGGGCCGGACCGAGGTGAGCAGCATCCAGAGGAGGGGGAAGCCGCACACCACCGCGACGAGTCCCGCGCCGAAGTACAGGGCAATCTGGCTGCACACCTGCCGCCAGTCGATGTCGATCATGCCGGCGTTCTCCCGCCCCTTGCGGTGCCGGACACGCTTGCGCCGCGCCCCGCCATTTGTTCGCGGAGGTGCGCGCGAACGCGCCCCCTCGTTCCGGGTCTCGTCATGCGTTCAGATGTCCTCGTCCCGTCGGAACACCCGGAAGTAGACCATCGCGAAGCCCACCAGCATGAGGAACATGAACATCGACATGGCGGCTCCCGCCCCGACCTGGAGTTGCCCGAAGGTCTTGATGTAGGTGTAGATGGGGAGGGTCCGGGTGTAGTAGCCGACCCCGCTCGAGCCGTTCAGGAGCCAGATGACGTCGAACTTGGTGAACATGAACATGAAGCGGAGCAGGATGACCACGAAGAGCACGTTGCGAAGCTGGGGCAGGGTCACGTGGATGAACCGCCGCACGACGCCCGCTCCGTCCACCTTGGCCGCCGCGTAGAGCTCCGGGTCGATGGTCTGGAGGCGGGCGAGGGTGCCGATGACCACGAAGGGGAAGAACGTCCACGTGCTGATGAGGATCACGGTGAGCATCACGTGCCCGGTGTCGAGCCAGAGGATGTCCTCGCCGATCCCGATCGAATCGAGGATGTACGGAAGCACCCCGTATGCGTCGTTCAGGATCCACTTCATGAGGATCACCACCACGACGGTGGGGACCATGTAGGGAAAGAGGGCGACTCCGCGGATGAACGTCCGCCCGATGAAGGTCTCGTTGAGGAGGAGGGCGGCGGAGACGCCGACCAGGATCTGGAGCCCGACCGAGCCGATGCCGTAGATCGCGCCGAGCTCGATGGAGCGCCAGAACTCTCCGTCGCTGAACATGGCGGCGAAGTTCGAGAAGCCGATGAAGGTCTCGATCGGCAGGTAGGCATGCTTGTTGTGGAAGCTGAGCCACCCCGAGTAGACCACCGGGTACAGGATGAGTCCGAGCACCAGGATCACCGCCGGGAGGATCAGGAGGTACCCCCAGGTCGATTCCGGAAGCCGGCGCGGCTGGTTCGAGGGCGCGCGCCGGCGGACCGGGACGGCGAGGATCTGATCGGGAAGGACGGCGGCCAAAGGGGGTCTCCGGGCTCTGGTCTGTTGGACTGGCGAAGGTCCGTGGTCCGTCCCGGCTCCGCTCCCGCCGCGTCGGTGCCCCTCGCCGCGGGCCGCCCGGGGGGAGGACCGGCCGGCCGCGGGAGGGGTGCCCGGCGGGGGGGGGCGCCGCCGGGGCGGCCCCGCGCAGCCCCCCGGGACCGGTTCCC
>JAJECB010000268.1 GCA_022822245.1 Gammaproteobacteria bacterium | reverse complement strand
CCGCCCGGGACCCGTCCGCCACCGTGCTCACCCGCGACGCTTCCCCGGCCGCGGCCCCCGCCGCGGCCGGCCACCCGTATCCAGGACGCCGCCCTCCGACCCTCAGCCGATCTGCTTGCGCAGCGCCTCGGTCGCCGCGAGGATGTCCGTCGTCATCACGTCGCCGACCGTCGGCACGTCTCCCTGGAACTGCTCGAGATCGGCGTAGACGTCGATCTGCTTCTGCCAGTTCTCGGGGTTCATGGCCGCCCAGCCCTCGGAGGCGGTGGTGTCGTCGAAGGAGAAGCCGAGGACCGGCCCGACCGCATCGAGCTCGCTCGCCCGATCGAGGTTCGGGTACTCCGAGACCAGGTGATCGACGGCCGCCTCCGGGTTCTCCCGGGCATAGCCCCACCCGCGCGCGGAGCCGGTGAGGTACCGGACGAGAACGTCCCCGTGCTCGGCGAGCATCTGGTCGGTCGTGTAGTAGACGTTGGCGTAGAGCTGGATCCCCGCATCCCACAGCATCATGTCGACCCGGCCGTCCCCGAGCACCTTGAGCGCGTTGGTGTTGGTCATCCAGCCGGTCACCGCCTGCGCCTGACCGGTCATGAGCTGGTTCATGTCGCTGCCCATCTTGACCACCTCGACCTGATCCTCGGGGATGCCGTTGAGGGCGAGCAGGGCCCGGAGCAGGATGACGGCGGTCGGCTGGGTGGCGATGGTCTTCCCGATCATGTCGTTCGGGGTGCGGATCGGGTTGTCCGCGAGCGAGAAGTAAGTGAACGGGTGCTTCTGGTAGCCGGCCGCGAACGCCTTTACCGGAATGCCCGCGGAGCGAGCCAGCATGAGAGACGGGCTGGACGAGAGCTGCCCGGACTGGGCCCGGCCGGCCGCCACCGAGGCGACCCCGTCCACCCCCGGCCCACCCGGAGTGACCATGAGCTCGACGCCTTCCTCGGCGTAGTAGCCGAGCCGCTTTGCGCAGACCTCGCCCAGGATCCCGTTGCTCGCGAGCCATCCGAGCTGCATGTTGACCTCGGCGGTGTCGGCGGCGAGGGCTCGCACGCTGATGAACGACGAGGTGGCGGCCGCTCCGAGCGCGCCGCCGTACTGAAGTACCCGCCGGCGGCTGAGCCGCGGCCCGAGGGTGGTGTGTTCCGACATGCTTCGATTCCTCGTTATTGACGCTGGATTCCCGTACGCCCGACCACGTAGCGCGTATCGGCGCAGGTCCCGGTTGCGCGGTCATGCCTCCCGGCCCGATCCGGCCCGGCGCGGCCGCGTCTTCGTGTCGCGGGGACAGACTATTCGGATCGGGCGTTCGAAGGAAGTGCTGATTCCAGCCTGCCCTGTTGCCTTCCCGGCATCGCCGGTTTCGTCGTCCCGTTGCGCTCCGGACTCGGGATCGCGTTCCGACCGAGTTTGACGGCAAGGATGTGCATTCCTAGACTGCAAGGCGTCGGTGCCAATGAGAGCATGGCCCGGAATTCTGCATGAAGACGACAGCCACTCGAGGCGTGCCGGTGGAGCTGGCCGAGGTTCCGGAGGACCTTTCCGATGACGCGCCAAATCATCGACATCTCCATGCCGATCGAGAATGAGGTGATCTCCGACCCGCTGCCGTACAACCCGAAGGTCACCTACTTCAACCATCATCAGTCCTACGAGCAGATGGCACCCTTCTTCCCCGGCCTCAAGAAGGAGGACCTGCCGGACGGCGAGGCTTGGGCGGTCGAGATGGTGCAGCTCATCACTCACAACGGCACGCACCTGGATGCGCCTTACCACTTCGCCTCCACGATGAACCGGGGCGAGCGGGCGATCACCATCGACGAGGTGCCGCTCGACTGGTGCATGCAGCCGGGGGTGAAGCTCGACTTCCGCCATTTCGACGACGGCTACGTGGTCACCGCCGGCGATGTCGCCGCGGAGCTCGGGCGAATCGGCCACGAGCTCCGGCCGCTCGACATCGTCGTCGTCAATACGCGGGCCGGTTCCGCCTACGGAGACGACGACTACGTGGACGCCGGCTGCGGGATGGGCTACGACGCCACGATGTACCTGCTGGAACGCGGCGTGCGCCTGACCGGCACCGACGCCTGGAGCTGGGACGCGCCCTTCTCCTACACGGCGGAGCGCTACGCCGAGAGCCGCGACGCCTCGATCATCTGGGAGGGGCACAAGGCCGGCCGCGACATCGGGTACTGCCACCTGGAGAAGCTGCACAACCTGGAAGCGCTGCCGGGGGACGGCTTCACGGTGTGCTGCTTCCCGGTCAAGATCCGCGGCGCGTCGGCCGGCTGGACCCGCGCCGTCGCAATCCTGGACGGCTGAGTCGCTACGCCGTCGCGGAGGGGGCGGCCGCCCTTGCCCGGCCCGCATCCCGGCCCTCTGTCTCTTGATCCGGCCTGATCCGGCCGCCCCGCATCCGGGTGGAGACCTCGGATGGGGCGGGGAGAAAAGCGTGCCCGCGGGGTCAGTTCCCGGCGTCCGCTGCCTCGACGAAGGCGGCGACGAGGCTGCCGGAGGCGCTGACGATGTGCTCCGGGCCGGGGAAGCGGCCTTCCTTCACGTCGGCGACGAACTCGCGGAAGGCGGAGACCCGCTCGGCCTGCATCTCCTCCTTCATCTTGTAGAGGTGGCGGTACTGCTTCGAGTGTCGTGGATAGGGGGGCGGGTTGTTGCCGAGGATGTCCTCCGCGAACAGGAACTGGATGTCGCCGCCGCTTCCCGCGCCGATGGAGGAGGTCATGAGCCGGGTGCGCTTGCTGATCTCGACGAGGAGCTCGGCGGGGATGACCTCGACCTCGACCGCGTAGGCCCCGGCGTTCTCGATGGCCTTGATCTCGCGGTACACCCACATCGCTTCGTCGAAGGTCTTTCCGACCGCGCGAAGCCCTCCGGTCCAGGTGCTTCGTCGGGGCACGAGGCCCGCGTGCCCCTGGACGGGGATGCCCGCCTCGGCGGCCGCAGCGATGAAGCGGGGGCTCCACTGGCACATGATCGCGTCCGCACCGATTGCCATCGCGTCGTAGCCGAGCCGCACCGCCTCGACCGCGCTCGCGGCGGCGACAAGGGGCACCGAGAAGGCCATGAACGTGTTGGGAGCCGCCCGGCGGATGGCCGCCGCGAGGTCGGGCTGCCGGGGATCGAACCGAACTTTCATGGTGTCGACGCCGGCCTCCTCGGCGGCGGCCGCTTCCTCCACGGAGAAAGGCAACGTCTCCACGAGCACCCGTTTCCCCTTCTGGTCGCGGAGGTCCTTCACGGTGTAGTTGCGCGTTCCGTAGGTACCCCCGAGGGTCATGACCCGCTTGAGGCCGCGCTCGGCTGCATCTCTCGGCGGGATGCCTCCGTCGCCGGTCGCGTGACTCGCCATGGTTCTCATCCTTTGTGGTGTTCGACGTGCTTCGCGCCGAACGGTACCAAAGTTGCCGTGCCGTGTTCACGCGCAAGGGCGCGCGCCGAACCGGTCAGAGCGACACGCCCCCGTCCACCACGAAGGCGGTGCCCGTGGCGTAGGCGGATTCGTCGCTCGCGAGCCAGACGGTGAGGGAGGCGATCTCCTCCGCGGTGCCGATCCGGCCGAGGGGCTGACGGGCGATGAAGTCCCGGCGCGCCTGCACCGGGTCGTCGAAGGCGGCGATGCGGTCCTCGAGGGACGGGGTCTCCACCGTTCCGGGGCAGATGCAGTTACAGCGGATCCCGTCCCGGATGTAGTCGGCGGCGACGGACTTGGTGAGCCCGATCACCGCCGCCTTGGTGGTCCCGTAGACGAACCGGTTGGGGAGCCCCCGGATGGACGAGGCGACCGACGACATGTTGATGATGGAGCCTCCGCCCCGCTCGATCATGCCGGGGAGGAAGGCGCGGATCATCCGGTACATGCTGTCGACGTTGAGGGTCATGTTGAACCGCCATTCGTCCTCGCCGGTGCTGAGGACACTCCCGTGGTGGACGAACCCCGCGCAGTTGAAGAGGACGTCCGGCGCGCCGACTTCCCGGGCGGCGGCCTCGATGGCCGCGGGGTCGGTCACGTCGAGGGGTCTGGTCTCGATGCCGTCGATCCCCGCGAGCTCGGCGAGCTTCTCCTCGTTGATGTCGGTGGCGGTCACGCGCGCCCCCTCGCCCGCGAAGGCGAGGGCGCTCGCCCGGCCGATGCCCTGGGCGGCGGCAGTGAGGAGGATGGTCTTGCCGGCGAGTCGAGAGCCCATCAGGTCGGTCCGGGTTCGAGGGAGGCGGGAGGATAGCAGAGCGTTTCCGGCGGCCCGCCGTCGGGGCGGCGGCGGGCTACAATGCGCCGGCCTTTTTCGGAGGCTTCGAGCGCATGACGAAACGAAGCGGCGGTCGCGCCCGATGACCGCGCGCCGCAACCTCGACACCGAGCGGTTCCTCGCCCACTACGGGACGATGCAGCGTATCCGGGCGTTCGAGCGCGCCGCCCTTCGCGCCGCCCGCGAGGGACTCGCGACCGGTGCGATCCACGCCTCCATCGGCCAGGAGGCGGTGGCGTCGGGGATCTGCGGCAACCTCGTGCGCTCCGATCTCCTCCTCTCCAACCACCGCGGGCACGGCCACACCCTCGCCAAGGGCGCGGACCCCGGCGCGATGATGCGCGAGCTCTTCGGACGCGAGGGTGGGGTGTGCGGCGGCAAGGGCGGGTCGATGCACATCGCCGACTTCGGGGTGGGAATGCTCGGGGCGAATGGGGTGGTGGGGGCCAACATCCTCATCGCGGCCGGCGCCGCGCACGGGATCCGGCTCCGGCGTTCGCGCGCCGGCGACGACCGCGTCGTGGTCTGCATCTTCGGCGACGGGGCGGTGAACCGCGGCCCCTTCCTCGAGGGACTCAACTGGGCCGCGGTGTACCGGCTGCCGGTGCTCTTCGTCTGCGAGGACAACGGCTTTGCCGCGACGACACGCACCGAGGCGCTGACCGCGGGGCCCGGGCCGGCGGCGCGCGCGGAGAGCCTCGGGATCAAGGCGGCGGAGGTGGACGGCAACGACATCGTGGCCGTCGACGCGATCGCGCGCGACTTCATCGCGGCCGCCCGCGCCGGCGAGCCGCGCTTCCTGCACGCGAAGACGTGGCGCCTCGAGGGCCACACCGCGGCCGACAAGGGGGCGTACCGGGAGGCGGCGGAGGTCGAGGCCCGTTGGGCGCGGGAGCCGGTGGCTCGCTGCGGGGCGCTCCTCGAGGAGGCGGGGGTGGACCCGGGTCGTCTCGAAACCGCCCGCGACGCGGCGGAGCGGGAGATGGAGGCGGTGTTCGAGGACGCCCGCGCGGCCGACTGGCCGCCCGAGTCCACCGCGTTCGAGGACGTGCTCGACACGACCGCCCCGGGAGCGGGAACGGCCGCGCGAGGTGCCGCCTGATGGCCGAGCTCACCTACGCGGAAGCGTCCCGGCTCGCCATCGCCGAAGAGATGCGCCGCGACCCCGACGTCTGGGCCCTCGGCGAGGACCTCGGCCGCGGCGGGGTCTTCGGCCAGTATGCGGGGCTCGTGGAAGAGTTCGGCCCCGAGCGGGTCTGCGACACGCCCATCTCGGAGGCGTCCATCATGGGCGCGTCGGTCGGGGCGGCGATGGTCGGCACGCGCCCCGTCGTCGAGATGCGCTTCTCCGACTTCGCGCTCTGCGCGGTGGACGAGCTCGTCAACCAGGCCGCGAAGGCGCGCTACATGTTCGGCGGGCAGGCCCGGGTGCCGATGGTCATCCGCGAGCCGATCGGCATCTGGCGTTCCTCCGCCGCCCAGCACTCGCAGTCGCTCGAGGCGTGGTACGCCCACATCCCCGGTCTCGTCGTCGTCGCGCCGGCGACCCCGGCCGACAACAAGGGGCTCCTCAAGTCAGCGATCCGCTGCGACGACCCGGTCGTCTACATGGAGCACAAGAACCTCTGGGGCACGACCGGGGAAGTGCCGGAGGATGACGAGTGGACACTCCCCCTGGGGGCCGCCCGCGTGGAGCGCGAGGGCACGGACGTCACCATCGTGAGCTGGTCGCGCATGGTGCAGGCTTGCGCGGGCGCCGCCGCGGCGCTCGAGAAGGGGGAGGGGGTCTCCGCGGAGGTTATCGATCTCCGCACCCTCTGGCCGTGGGACCGCGAGCGCGTCCTCGCTTCCGTGGCGAGGACCGGGCGTCTCCTCGTCGTCCACGAGGCGGTTGCGGTGGGCGGATTCGGGGCCGAGGTGGCCGCGACGGTGGCCGAGGAGCTGGGGGCGCCGGTACGACGCCTCGGGGCGCCCCGCATCCCGATCCCCTATGCTCCCCCGCTCGAGGACCGGGCGCGGGTGACCGAGGACATGATCGCTGCCGCCGTCCGCGAGATGGCGTAGGCAAGCGACGAAGAAAGGAGAGGAATCGAGGATGAACAGCATCGGGAGCTTCCGCGACCTCGGGGTCACGCTGGAAGAGGGCAACATCGCGGTCGTCGAGATCCAGCGCCCACCCCACAACTTCTTCGACGTGGACCTCATCAACGCGATCGCGGACGCCTACGAGGCCCTGGACGGGCATCCCGAGTGCCGGGCCATCGTCCTCGCCGCGCAGGGAAAGAACTTCTGCGCGGGCGCGAACTTCCAGGGCGGCGGGGGTGCGGCCCGGGACAGGACCGGCGAGCAGGGGTCGAGCGGGGGCGGGCATCTCTACCGCCACGCGGTCCGCATCTTCCGGGCGAAGACCCCGGTGGTGGCCGCCGTCCAGGGAGCGGCGATCGGCGGCGGCCTCGGGCTCGCGGTCTCTGCCGACTTCCGGGTGACCTGTCCCGAGGGGCGCTTCAGCGCGAACTTCACCCGCCTCGGGTTCCACCCGGGGTTCGGCCTCACGACCACCCTGCCGGAGATCATCGGACAGCAACGGGCCGCCCTCATGTTCTACACCGGCCGGCGCGTCAAGGGCGAGGAGGCCCTGGAGTGGGGGCTCGCCGATGCAATCGCCCCGCTCGAACGGGTACGCGATGCGGCCTGCGACCTCGCGCGCGAGATCGCGGCATCCGCCCCGCTCGCGGTCGTCGCCACGCGCGACACGGTGCGCGGCGACATCGCGGAGCGGGTCACGCGGGCCACCGACCGCGAGCTCGAGGAGCAGACGCGGCTCCGGGCGACGAAGGACTGGCAGGAAGGGGTGAAGGCGATGGCCGAGCGCCGCGTGCCGAACTTCGTCGGGGCGTGAACGCACCGGCCGGCGGGCGGCGGTCCGAAGGCGGGCTGGAGAGTGATCGGACGGGAGGCGCAGACCGAGGGTAGCGACCTGCGTCCACGAAGCGAGGGTCTCCCCACGGACACGAACGGGGAGCAGCCGGACAGGGGAAGACTCCATGAACGAACAACGGCCGAAAGTGCTGGCGGCGCGCAAGTTTCCGTCCGACATCGAAGCACGCCTGCAAGGCGAATACCGCGTCACGTTGAACGAGACCGACCGGATCTATACACCTGAGGAGCTCGTCGCCGCATGCCGCGAGCACGACGCGGTGATGTGCTGCCCGTCGGAGCGCTTCAGTCGAGAGGTTCTGGAGCAGGTGGCGGGATCGATCGGCATCATCGCGGCCTACTCGGTCGGATACGAGCATATCGACGTCCCCGCCGCCCGAGACGTCGGGATCGTGGTCACTTACACCCCGGACGTCCTCACCGACGCGACCGCCGACACCGCGATGCTCTGCATCCTCGCGGCGGCCCGGCGCGGGGCGGAGTGCGACCGCTTCGTGCGAAGCGGCGGCTGGGACCGCTGGCACACGTTGCTCATGCTCGGCACCCACGTCTCCGGCAAGCGCCTCGGGATCCTCGGCATGGGGCGGATCGGCCAGGCCCTCGCCAGGCGGGCGCGGGGTTTCGACATGCCGATCCACTACCACAACCGGCGCCGGCTTCCCCCGGATGAGGAGCAGGGGGCGACCTTTCACGCCGATCCGGCGGACCTCCTCGCGGTGAGCGATTTCCTCTCGATCAACTGCCCGTCGTCGCCGGAGACGCTCAGGTTCCTCAATGCCGAGCGCATCGCGATGCTCCCCGAGGGGGCCTTCGTGGTGAACACCGCACGCGGCAACATCGTGGACGACGAGGCGCTCATCGCGGCCCTTCGGAGCGGCCGCGTCACGGCGGCGGGCCTCGACGTCTTCGACAATGAGCCGAACCTCCACCCCGGCTACCTCGACCTCGACAACGTGTTCATGCTGCCGCACGTCGGGAGCGCCACCCATGAGACGCGGACCGCGATGGGCGACACCTGCCTCGCCAACCTCGCCGCATTCTTCGCCGGCCGCCCCTGCCCCCAGGCCCTCACCTGACTGCGGCGGACCCTGTCTGTGAGCAAGTCGATTTCATAGGTAAGGTATTATAATAGATTGATTTATATGGGATGTACGTTTGAAGCCTCACCCGAATGCCATGAGCCAGCGTCACGATCATCCTCGATGTTCTCCGAACGCGCACCGCTGCAGGCTCATCTGTCGTTGGATACCCAACCTCCCTTCAGGCTCGCTTCCCACTGGACAAGGCTGGCCGTGGCAAAGCAGGCCGATGCGCGCTAGAGTCGGCCCCGGGAGGCTCGCCCGATCCGGCCGCTCCCGCGCGCCGGGCGAGGCGACGGGCCGTCCAACGGACGGCGCCGATCCTCAGGACCCGGACGGTGCGGTTCCAACGCAAGACAGAAGACGACGAATCCATCGCTTCATGACCCACCCGCCTCGAATGGAGGAGACAACATGTTGAAGCACATCCGGTCAGTCGCGGTCGCGGGCGTCGCCGGCGCCATGGCCCTCACCGCCGCGCTCGACGCGAATGCGGCGGAGCGCGTCCGCTGGAAGATGCAGAGCGCCTACGGGAGCACCATCTCCCATCTCGGACCCTCCGGCCAACGGTTCGTGGAGGCGATCGATGAAATGTCGGAAGGCAACTTCCAGATCAAGTTCCACGAGCCGAACGCGCTCGTGCCGAGCCTCGAGATCTTCGACGCGGTGTCGAAGGGCTCCGTCGATTCGGGCTGGACGACGCCCGGATTCCACGTGGGCAAGCTCGGGGTTGCGGTCTCCTTCTTCGGCTCGGTCCCGTTCGGGCCGCAGATCGGCGAGTACATGGCCTGGAAGTGGTTCGGGGGCGGCCACGAGCTCCGCGAGGAGCTCTACAACCCGCATGGGGTGACCGCGCTCGACAACCTGTGCATCGGCCCCGAGACATCGGGCTGGTTCAAGGAAGAGATCACCAACCCCGAAGAGCAGCTCAAGGGGATCAAGATGCGCTTCTTCGGCCTCGGTGCGCTGGTAATGCAGAGGATGGGCGTGTCGACCCAGCTCCTCGCCGGGGCGGATATCTATCCGGCCCTCGAACGCGGCGTGATCGACGCGACCGAGTTCTCGATGCCGACCATCGACATCGACTACGGTTTCTACCAGATCGCCAAGAACAACTACTATCCCGGCTGGCACCAGCAGGTCTCGTGCAACGAGTACCTGATGAACAAGGCCAAATTCGACGCCCTTCCCAAGGCCTACCAGACCATGATCCGGACTGCGTCGACCGCGCAGGTGATCTTCACCTACGCCGAGACCGAGGCGGCCAACCCGAAAGCGATGCTGGAGATGAAGGAGAAGTACGGCGTCACCAACCGTCGCTGGGGCGACGATACCTTGGCCACCCTGGAACGACACTGGCTCGCGGTCCTGGAGGAAAAGGCGGCCGAGGACGAGACCTGGAAGAAGATCGCGGACAGCTACCTCTCCTGGCGGAGTCTCTACCGCATCTGGGGCGACGCCCAGGCCCTCAAGGGTTCCTACCAGTAACGGGCCGCGACGCCCGATCCTCGCCGCGACCTGCGTCGGCCCCGCGGTAGAGGACGTACAGGCCGGAGGCGGCGACGATCGCGTTCCCCACGATCGTCGTCGCGTCCGGAAAGTCTCCGAACACGACGAATCCGATCCCTGATCGCCCACACGAGTCGCACGTAATTGAGCGCCGCCGCCCGCGAGGCGCCGGCGAGCTCGAGCGACGGCACGATCGAGAAGCGGGCGGCGCGGGGGTCAGGCGGGGCTGGTCTCGAACCCTGGCTCCGACGGGGGTTGCGGCGGGTAGCGGAGGAAGAGGGCGGCGACGAGGGCGAGAAGCACGCTGAGGACCGCGGCGCCCGCCAGGGCGGCGGAGTAGTCGCCGGTGAGGTCGAGCGAGAGGCTGAACGGCAGCGGGCCGAGCGAAGCCCCCACGATGAGGCAGGTCTGGCCCGTCCCCTGGATGCTCCCCAAGTGCCGGCGGCCGAAGTAATCGGCCCAGAGGTAGCCCACGTTCACGTGCATGGATGCGTTGGCAAGGCCGAATACGACCGCGTAGGCGATCGCGGTGGCGACGTCGTCAACGAGGTGCAGCGCCCCCAGCGCGCCGGCCATGACGAGCAGCGCGACGGCGTACATGAGGCGGGACGGAGTCCGGTCCATGATCCGCCCCAGCACGGGAGCGGCGACGACAGAGCAGATTGCGGTGATCGCGAAGACGCGCGTCGCGATGTGAGGGTCGAGCCCTCGGTGCTGGAAGATGGCGACCTGGTGGAAGAAGAGCCCGGTCATGAGCAAGGCAATGAGGGAGAGCCCGAACGCGACGATCCAGAACGCGGAGGTGCGAAGGGCCTGCTTCAGGGTGAGGCCGGTAATCTCGGGCTGAGCGGTTCGCGGCGAGGCGGAAGAATCGGCGGACGCGGCCTCTTCCTCGCGTTCCCGGGAAGGAGCCGGGTTGGGTGGTGATTCCGATTCGTTCGAATCGAGTCGAGCCACCGGGGGAGCCGAGGATTGCTCCGGCTCCCGGTGCGGTTCGGGTGGGGGCGCTCCGTCCGGTCGTAGGCCGTGATCCTCCGGCCGGTTGCGAATGAACCAGAGCACGGGAAGGAGCAGCGCCCAGGAGCTGATCCCGAGCCAGAGCCACGCCTCTCGCCAGCCCACGGTCTCGATGAGCCACTGGGAGAAGGGTGGGTGCAGCGCTACGCTCGCCGAGAACCCGAGCCACACGAGGCTGAGCGCGAAGCCCCGCCGCCGCTCGAACCACTGCGCGATGACGTTGCTTGCGACGAGGAAGAGGCAGCCCTGTCCGAGAAAGCGCACCGCCGCGAAGCCGAGGGCGAGCACAACAAGCCCGTTGACGAAGCCGAACCCGATCGCGGCCGCGCCGAGGAGGAGCGACACCACCGTGAGCACCCGGCGTGCCCCCCGCCGGTCGACGTGCCGGCCCGCGTACGGCAGCCCGAAGGCGGCGGCGAGGGTGGCGACCCCGTAGGCGAACGAGACCTCCGTGTGGCTGAGACGCAGGTCCTCCGCGACGTAAGTGAGGAAGACCCCGAAGGTGTGCGACTGCCCCGGGCCGCTCGCGAAGAGGATGAGGACTCCTGCGGCAACCAGCACCCAGCCGTAGAAGAGCCGCCGGTTGATGCGGTGTACGAGGGAGTCGGACGTCTTGCCGGAGGTGGTCATACGGGCGGGTCGCCGCCCGCGGGGCGCTTCTCCACGAACTCCTCCGCGGGCGGGGGCGGCTCCGCGAGGCTCTCCGGAGCAATCCGGTACCAGCGCATCGCGTTCTCGCAGAACATGAGGCGCCGCTCGTTGAACGAGAACCGGTTCGCGATCGCCTGGAAGCCGCGCATGATGGTCCCGTAGGGCGCGTAGAGTCGGTCCACCGGGTAGTTGCTCCCGAACATGCACCGGTCCACGCCGAAGATGTCGATGGTCTCGAGCACCACGTCCCGGTGCGTTCGCACCGACCACTTCGGGAGCTGCGGCTCCCCGAGCCCCGAGATCTTGACTGCCGTGTTGGGCGCCTCGGCGAGGGTGTGCATGCACTTGCGCCACGCGGCGAGGCCCTCGGCGGTGCGGATGTTCGGCAGCCCGCAGTGGTCGAGGATGATCGTGACCCCGGGGAAGCGCTCGGCGAGGGCGCGCGCCTCGGGGAGGTGCCAGAAGGGAGCCTGGAGATCGAAGGAGAGTCCGAGGGACTCGAGCCGCGCGTAGCCTGCCTGCCACGCCGGGTCGCTCATCGACCCGGGGGCGTGGGGGACCACTTCGTTGGGGTGGGTGGCGACGACCGGCTTCTCGCGCACCCCCCGCACCCGCCCGAAGGCGGCTTGGGCGGCGAGGACCTCCTCCACATCTCCGCGCCGGAGCCAGGCCTGCGCCACGATGACGGTCGGGAAACCGGACTCGTCCGCCACCGACTCCGCCCAGGCCGTCTCTCCCGCCGGGTCGGAGGGGTCCCATTCGGCTTCAACGTACACCGACCCGACGACCCGGAGCCCGTCCCAGTCGCGGCGGAAGTCCTCGACGAGGTAATTCCGTCGGATCGCCCGGTAATCGCCGTGCCGGCCCTCGACCGGCGGGTCGTCGCAGAGCCAGGGATGGTAGTTCCGATCGAGGTCCCAGAAATGGTGGTGGGCGTCGATGATGAAGTCGTGCCGCCCGCCGATGTCGTCGATGTGGCCCTGATCGTAGGCCCGCAGCCTCAGGTCCTCGGAACGCTGCTCCACCCCCTCCTCGTCCATCGTGAGGCTCCGGGCGAGGATGAAGTGCAGGACGAGCAGCATCCCCCAGGCGAGCACCGGCCCGAAGGTATTCCAGCCATCCCCGAAGAATACGTCGGCGAGGGTCGCGCATCCACCCACCACCGCGTACGCGAGCCGGTGCCGCGGCCACCAGACCGAGAGCCGGGTCGCCCAGCGCTCGTGCGGCGCAGTGTCGCCGCCGTCCGGCGGTTCCATCTACGGCCGACGTCCCGGTCGCGCGGACTTCACCGGATGAGCCAGCGCGTTTGATTCACCGATCTTCGTGGTGTGGGGGCCAGGACGCAGTCGACGCGCGGAAATCGATGCACTTCGCGCCGCCACGAGCAGATTGCCGGCCGCAACGGGAGATTGGTGGGACATGCGAACCAGGTTCGGGAAAGCGTGCTCAGCCTTGTCATCCGCCCCGTTCGGACCCCGATGCCACCGGCCGGTCCGCGAGCATCCGAGCCGCCGTTCAGGGTTGCGCGGGGGGCGGTGGCATCTCCCGGTAGCGCTTCGCGATATGCATGAGCCGCATGGAGTACCGCAGCCACACGAGGGAGAAGCCGATGAGGAGGACCCGGTCCCAGTTCCCGAGGTCCGGAAGGAGATCGAACGACAGGCTGAAGACGAGCCCTCCGACCGGGGCAAGCACGCATGCACACGCGGCGAGGTGATGACGGGTCACCCCGAACGTGAGGGTCGCGCTGACCACCACGAACGCGTAGAGCGACACCCCGAACGAATCCGCGTACACGGCCTTGCCGCTCATCGTGAGCAGCATGACCGCCCCGTAGAGGAGGGACACGAACACGACGTAGGCAAAAATTTCGTGGTCCGCCTGGCGCCGGTGGAGGCGCTCGACCGGTACGAGGTAGGGCGTCGTCTCGTCGTCCCAGAAGTAGCGCCGGACGAACTTGTACCAGTCGAGGTCCTTGAGGTGTACCGGATGCTGTCGGCGGCGCATGAACGGTCCCGTCGCCGCGAACGCCGGCCGCTACTACTGCCGGCGACGTTCGCCCGGGTCCCCCAGTCAGGTGCGGGAAGCGGTGACGACTTCCGGCGGGAGCTCCAGATCGTCCGGGTCCGCGGACGGGTCGACGACCACGTTCCCCTCTTCGTCCAGCACCAGCCGCCGCTTGCCCTCGATCGTGGTGCCGGCGAACTCGGGCCACTCCATGGTCATGAGCGGATAGCGGTGGTCCGGATTGCCCCACAGGACGGTCACCGTCTGGAGCCACACCGCGACCCCTGCGATGAGGGCGAACACGAGCCCCGCTACGAGCACCGTCTTGATGATCCATCTCTGCTCGAGTCCGACTGCGGAAGCGGAGATTTCGTTCATCATGTACGAATCATAGGCATAAATGAGCGCGAATCCAATGACGATACAGGTGTAGGGGATGAGGAATACCGAGGTCCCGAGGAACTCGAGCCACGCCTTGCGCCGGAAGGAGAGCTTCTCGCGCACCAGGTCCACGCGCACGTGGGTGTTGTGGATGTAGCCGTAGCCGAGCACGAGCGTGAACAGTACCGTGTGCATGTGCCATTCGAGCTCCTGCAGGATGGTGGACTCGAAGATCACCAAGCGCCCGAAGTTGTCGAGCACCCAGACGTAGAAGAACTTGAGCTTGCGCAGGATCACGTCGTAGCAGGTGATGAACACGAGTGGCAGGATGAACCACGATCCGAAACGCCCGACCCGGTCCACGGCCACCCGCAGCCTGTCGCTCAGCTTGAGGATTGCGGGAAACTCCGCCTCGTTGGTCCAGTAGTTGTCCGACGGTCGAAAGACCGGCTGCTCGGCCATGTGAATCTCTCCGTTCAGGCCCGAAGGCTCAGTCGTAGATCCCGTGCATGAGCTTGAGGGCCAAATCCGGGAACGCCAACACCAGGATTACCCCGACCACCTGCAGCAGCACGAAGGGGATGATGCCGATGTAGATCTGCTGGATCTTGATCTCCTTCGGCGCGATTCCTTTCAGGTAGAAGAGGGCGAATCCGAACGGGGGGGTGAGGAACGAGGTCTGCAGGTTCACTGCCATCAGGATGATGAACCAGTAGGTGATGTCCGCCTTGGCGACGTGGTCGCCGAAATCGAGCCCCGCGACGAGCGGGGCGAATATCGGCAGCACGATGAGGGTGATCTCGATCCAGTCGAGGAAGAATCCGAGCACGAACACGATGGCCATGATGAGGAACAGGAGGCCCCACGAGCCGAGCCCCGCCTCGAAGATGAGGTGCTCGACGACGTCGTCCCCGCCGAGCGACCGGTAGACGTAGGCGAAGCAGGTGGCACTGATGATGATGAAGAAGATCATCGCCACCGTGCGGGCCGAGGTGTGGCAGACGCTCGTCATCACGCCCTTCTTGAGGTTGCCCGCGAAGGCCGCCAGAATGATGGCCCCGACCGCTCCGACCGCGCCCGCTTCGCTCGGTGTGGCCCAGCCGAAGAGAATCGAGCCCTTGATCATGCCGATGAGGAACACCGGCGGGACGAATGCGCGCATCAGCAGCGGCGTCAGTTCTCCCTTCGGGACCACCAGCAGATCCGGTGGCAGAGGCGGAGCCAGGGACGGCCGCACGGTCGCCGCCGCGACCACGAACACGATGTAGAGCCCGACGAGCACGAGGCCCGGAAGCCACGCGGCCATGAACACGTTGCCGACCGAGACGGCCATCAGGTCGGCCATGATGATGAGCATGATGCTCGGCGGGATCAGGATTCCGAGAGTGCCCGACGCGGCGATCACCCCGCAGGAGAGCGCCGGGCTGTACTTCTGCTTGAGCATCGTGGGAAGCGCGAGGGCGGTCATCATCGTGACCGATGCGCCGATGATCCCCGTCATCGCGGCGAGGATCGTCCCCATGATGGTGACCCCGAGGGCGAGTGCCCCCGGCACCCGCTTGAGGAGAACCTGCACGCAGTACAAGAGCTCGTTGGCGATCCCGCTCCGCTCCATCATGATGCCCATGAAGACGAACGCGGGCACCGCGACGAGCACCAGGTTCTCCGCCGCTTGCCCCCAGATCCGGGGCAGGAAGTTGAAGTACTCGATGAGGGAGAAGATGTCGAGGAAGTAGCCGACGAGACCGAACAGGAGGGCGAGCCCCCCCAGGATGAACGCGACCGGGAAGCCGGAGAAGAGCAGGCACGCGAGGCTCAGGAACATCACGATCGGGAGGTAGTCCTGCGCGAAGTACAGGACGTCCCGCCGGCCGTCGTCGGGGAGGCTCCAGATGGCGACGAAGGCGATCGCCGCCACGATGAGAACCCCGACGAGGATGTAGAGCCCGAGCGGTCGGTCGTCTCGGCCTCTCGCGTCAATCCGTTCCATAACGTCCAACCCGGTTCGGAAGTCGAGTACCCGGGGCTCGAATGAGCCCCGGGTACATCAGGAAGGGCGGTTGGACCGCCCGTCGGGGCCTATTGGTAGGTGCCCTTCAGCGCCTGGGCGTCGCCCCAGATGCGATAGAGTTGCCGCCAGCCGAGGTAGCTGTCCGCGATCTCCTTGAAGAGCGGCTCCTCGGCGGAGATCTCATCGATGACCTCGAGCCATGCGCTCTCGAGCGTGCCGAGCGTGCCGTCGTCCCAGCGCTTGACCACGACACCGTGCTTTTCCTGCATCTCGAGCATCGCGGCCGGGTTGGTGGCCTCGGTCTCCGCGTAGGTGTAGATCACCTGCTCGCTGGCCGCCGCCTGGACCATGCCCTTGTAGGCATCAGGCAGGGCGTCGTACTTCTCCTTGTTCATCAGCAGCTCGCTGCACGAGACCTGCTGGTGCCAGCCGGGGAAGTAGTTGTAGGTCGCGACCTGGTGGAAGCCGTAGGTGATGTCCGTGATCGGCATCGAGAACTCGGTCGCGTCGATAACGCCCTTCTCGAGAGCGGGGAAAATGTCCGCGCCGGAGAGAAGCTGGGTCGAGACGCCCATCTTCTGCATGACGAGTGCGCCGAGACCGAAGAAGCGCATCTTCAGGCCCTTGAGCTGTTCTGCGGGATCGGTGATCTCCTCCTTGAACCAGCCCGAGGTCTCCGGACCGATGCAGAAGGAGTCGACCGCCGTCGCACCGTGCGCGTTGTAGAGCTCCTCGCGCATCTCCTGGCCGCCACCGAACCACTTCCAGGCGAGGAACTCGCCGATCTGCGGGCCGAAGGGAACGGCAGTGAAGAAGGAGATCGCCCGGCCGAGCTTGCCGACGTGGTAGCCGGGGGTGGTCCAGGACGAATCGATGGATCCCTTGGCCACCGCATCGAACGCCTCCAGGGTCGGAACCAGGGCACCCGGCTCCTGGAATCTGATCTCGAAGTTGCCGCCGGACATCTGCTCGACACGCTCGGAGAGCCGAACCCCTGACGGGCCGAGAGCGGGGATGTTGCTGCCGAAGGCGCTTTGCATCTTCCAGCGGACGCGCTCCTGGGCGCTCGCGTCGAGCGCGGCGACTGCGGCCACGGAGCCGGCAAGGCCCGCGACCGCGATAAATCGTGCATGTCTTTTGAACATGTTGCTTGCTCCTCCATTCGAGGCAATGTTGTTCTGGAGCGATGCGGACATCTCTCCGTCACCGGTCCCTTGCACACCGGATCGGAGCGCAAGGGCCGCCGCCCGTCGCACCGGATTCGAACCGTCCCTGCTCGGCGAGCTCGGGCCGGCACCCAGTGCACACAGTCGGCGGACTCTACCAGAAAATGAGAGCTGCATTGCAACCCCCTGAATTCAGTTAATCCCTCGCATGACGCCCGTGCCGCACGCGCGGTTCGGAACGGGGCGCGCGGCTCCGGCCGGGGGCGTCGTCTGCGACCGAAGCTCCGGCGCCGGCCGGCACGTGGCCGGAACTGCCCTCGCGTCCGGTCCATGGATGGCGGAGACCGGATCGGTGAACGAGCCGGCATCTCGGGTCGAGCTCCTTCGAAGCGCGCGACCGGGCTATACTCCGGCGGTCGGTTTGCGGCGGCCGGCGCACTGGCTCCCACCGGAGGCGTATCCGCCATGAACGACCTTCCCGCCCCGCCCGCGGCCACCCGGCACGTCGGGCCCCTCGGCTCGACCATCCACGTTCTTCGCGCCGATGCCGGCACCGTCGCCGCGCTCGCCGCCATCGACTGGAACCGACACTTCCGCCGGGTCTGCCTCGACCCCGTGCGCGGCCTCATCACGCTGATGTCCCCGTCCCGTCTGCATGAGGACCTGGCCAGGATATTCGATGACATCGTGGACATCGCGGCGGATACCCTCCGGCGGACGTCGAGCGACATTCGTTCCACCCGCCTCCGCCGACGAGAAGAGCCCCCCGGCACCGGGATGGAGCCGGACTGCGCGTTCTATGTCGGCGCGCGGGCGGAGAGGTATCGGGTCGCCCTGGCGGACGGGCAAGCGACCGCCGATGCCTTCCTGCTGCACACCGCTCCCGATCTCGTGGTCGAGGTGGAGATCACGAGCGTCGACGGAGGCAAGATCGAGCGCTACGGCCAGATGGGGGTACGGGAGCTGTGGCGGCTGCGTGGCGACCGGGATTCGCGGGATCTCCGGGCCGACTTCTTTTCCCTGCGGCCCGATGAGCCACCCCGGCCTCTTGCCGCGTCGGAGGTGCTGGACGGCCTCACCCCGGCCGATGTCTGCGAGGCGGTGGAGCCGGTCCGGCGCAGCCGAAACCGGACCGAACGAACG
Organism: Gammaproteobacteria bacterium; assembly: GCA_022822245.1. The sequence goes on along the minus strand of JAJECB010000268.1, from coordinate 12,414 downwards.
GAGGCGGTGGCCCGCATCGTCCTCCGCCGCCGCCGGCAGACCATGGCTCGGGTCCGCGAGGAAGAACCGCCGCCCTACGCCGCCTCCCGGCCGTCCGGGGAGAGCACGACGCCCGAGACGCTCTGACCGAATCAGCCGGGCAGGGCGGGCTATACTCCGGGCGGTCGGTTTGCGGCGGCCGGCGCACTGGCTCCCACCGGAGGCGTATCCGCCATGAACGACCTTCCCGCCCCGCCCGCGGCCACCCGGCACGTCGGGCCGCTCGGCTCGACCATCCATGTTCTTCGCGCCGACGCCGGCACCGTCGCCGAGCTCGCCGCCGTCGACTGGAACCGGCACTTCCGCCGGGTCTGCCTCGACCCCGTGCGCGGCCTCATCACGCTGATGTCCCCCTCGAACCTTCACGAGGACCTGGCCAGGATATTCGATGACATCGTGGACATCGCGGCGGATACCCTCCGGCGAGCGTCGAGCGACGTTCGTTCCACCCGCCTCCGCCGACGAGATGAGCCCCCTGGCACGGGGATGGAGCCCGACTGTGCGTTCTACGTCGGTGAGCGCGCGGACAGATTTCGCGTCGCTCTGATGGAGGGACAGGCGGCTGCGGATGACTTCCTGCTGCACACCGCTCCCGACCTGGTAGTCGAGGTGGAGATCACGAGCGTCGACGGAGGCAAGATCGAGCGCTACGGCCAGATGGGGGTACGGGAGCTGTGGCGGCTGCGTGGCCGGCGCGACTCGCGGGAGATCGATGCCGATTTCTTCGCCCTCGCGCCGGACGGGCCGCCGCGTGTTCTGGCCGCGTCGGAGGTGCTGGACGGCCTCACCCCGGCCGATGTCTGCGAGGCGGTGGAGCCGGTCCGCCGGAGCCGAAACCGGACCGAACGAACGGAGGCGGTGGCTCGCATCGTCCGGCGGCGCCGGCAGACCACGGCTCGGGTCCGCGAGCCGGACCCGCCGCCGTACGCCGCCTCCCGGCCACCCGAGGAAAGCACGACGCCCGAGACGCCTTGACGGAATCAGCCGGGCAGGGCGGGCTATACTCCGGGCGGTCGGTTTGCGGCGGCCGGCGCGCTGGCTTGCACCGGAGGCGTATCCGCCATGAACGACCTTCCCGCCCCGCACGCGGCCACCCGTCACATCGGGCCGCTCGGCTCGACCATCCACGTCCTCCACGCCGACGCCGGCACCGTCGCGGAGCTTGCCGCCATCGACTGGAACCGGCACTTCCGCCGGGTCTGGCTCGACCCCGTGGGCGGCCTCATCACGCTGATGTCCCCCTCGAACCTTCACGAGGACTTGACCGGCGTACTTGACGACATCGTCGACATCGCGGCGAGCTTGCTTGGCCGGACCTCGAAGAGCACCCGCTCCACGCGCCTTCGCCGACGCGGGGAGCCCCCCGGCACCGGGATGGAGCCCGACTGTGCGTTCTACGTCGGCGAGCGCGCGGAGGGATTTCTGGCGGCCCACACGGAGGGTCAGGACGCGGCCGACGCGTTCCTGCTGCACACCGCTCCCGACCTGGTGGTCGAAGTCGAGATCACGACCGTCGATGAAGGGAAGATCGAGCGCTATGCCGATCTGGGGGTGCGCGAGCTGTGGCGCCTGCGGGGCCGCAAGGGGTCGGAGGAGCTTCGGGCCGACTTTCTCGCCCTGCGGCCGGGCGACCCGCCGCGTCCGCTCGCGGCGTCCGAGGTTCTGGATGGCCTCACGCCCGCCGACGTGTGTGAGGCGGTGAAGCCGGTCCGCCTGAGCCGGAACCGAATCGAACGAACGGGTGCGGTGGCCCGCATCGTCCGGCGGCGCCGGCAGGCAACGATTCGGGTTCGCGAGGAGGACCCGCCGCCATACGCGGCCTCTGCGCCGAGCCGGCGGGACGCACCGGCCGCCCACTGAACGGCCGGAGGGTTTTCCACGATAATCCCGCTCCGGTTCCGCCGGACGCTTCGTCGCCGGAGGAGTGCGTTACGGTCCGGCGCGAAGCGTGCCGAGGGAGAGGAGGGAAAGAGCGATGAGCGAGCGTCTTGCATTCGACCGCGTGGCGCGGGTGCCCGCGGCCGGCGACAACGTCGCCATCGCGACCCGGCGCCTGGAAGCGGGGACGGAGGTGGCCGACGGGGAAGCCATCTACCGGCTCCCCCACACGGTTCTCGAAGGGCACCGATTCGTCCGCGAGCCGACGCCCGAAGGCGCGCGGCTCCTCTCGTGGGGGCTTCCGTTCGGGATTGCGCTCCGCCCCCTCGCCCCCGGCGAGTACGTCTGCAACGAGAAGATCCTGAAGGCGCTCGCGGAGCGTGACATCGACTTCGCGCTCCCCGCGGAGGAGAACTTCACCGACACGATCGAGACCTTCGAGCTTGACGAGCCCACCTTCCGCCCCGGCGAGCAGGTCGATCGCATCGAGTCGGACCGCACCTTCGACGGCTACCGGCGGGACGGCGGACGCGGCGTCGGCACGCGCAACTTCGTGGTCGTGCTCGCGGTTACCTCCCGGACGAACGGGTTCGCCCGCCACGCGGCGGAGCAGGCGGCCCGCCGAGCTCCCGCCGGCGTGGACGGCGTCGTCGCGGTCACCCACACCGAGGGCGGGGGCGGCCCGCGCCCGAACAATCTCGACTACGTGCTGCGGGTCCTCGCGGGGTTCATGGTTCATCCCAACGTGGGGGCGGTGCTCGCTGTCGACGACGGTGCGGGGTCGTACACGAGCGCCGACCTCGAGCGGTTCATGGCCGCTCGCGGCTACCCCCTCGACCACGTCCTCCATGCCTTCCACCGGATCGACGGCGGCTACGAGGCCGAGGTAGCCCGGGCCGTCGCCCGCATCGACGAGTGGCTTCCCGAGGTGGCCGGCGCCCGGCGCACCCCGGAGCCGGCCGGGGCCCTTCGCCTCGCCCTCCAGTGCGGCGGATCGGACGCGTTCTCCGGCGTCTCCGGCAACGCCCTCGCGGGCTGGGTCGCGAAGGAGGTCATCCGCCACGGAGGGTCCGCCAACCTTGCCGAGACCGACGAGCTCATCGGGGCCGAGCCGTACGTGCTCGAGAACGTGCGCGACGCCGCGACCGCCCGCCGCTTCCTCGACAAGGTCGAGAACTTCAAGCGCTACGCCGCGAACCACGGCACCTCCGCCGAGGGCAACCCTTCCGGCGGCAACAACTTCCGCGGGCTCTACAACATCGCCCTCAAGTCGCTCGGGGCCGCGCGCAAGAAGGACCCCGAGGTCCGGCTCGACTACGTGATCGACTACGGGCAGCCGATGCGCCCGCCCGGCTACTACTTCATGGACAGCCCGGGCAACGATCTCGAGAGCATCGCGGGGCAGGTCGCCTCCGGGTCGAACCTCATCCTGTTCATCACCGGCAACGGCTCGATCACCAACTTCCCGTTCGTCCCGACCCTGAAGTTCGTCACCACCACCGGCCGGTTCGAGCTGCTTGCGAACGAGATGGACGTGAACGCGGGGCGCTACAACGACGGGATGGAGATGGACGCGCTCGGGGCGGAGACCTTCGAGCTCGCCCTCGACATCGCCTCCGGGCAGCGCAGCAAGGGCGAGCTCGCGGGGCATGCCCAGGTATCCCTCTGGCGCGAGTGGCCGCGGACCTCGACGGCCGGACTCCGGGAGCTCGGCGACCGGCCGGAGCCGGACGGCCGCCCGCTCCCGGTGCGGGAAGCCCGGCCCCTCGCCGTCTCCTTCGAGGGGCTGCGCACGGAGCGGGGCGTCGCCACCGACCAGCTCGCCCTCGTGATGCCGACGAGTCTTTGCTCGGGACAGGTCGCGCGGCTCATCGCGGAAGGCCTCGACGCCAACCCGCCCCCCTGGAGCGATGTGTCGCGCTTCGTCGCCCTCGTCCACACCGAGGGGTGCGGGTCGAACAATGCGGCCGAGCTCTACCTCCGGACGATGCTCGGCCACCTGGTGCACCGCTCGGTGCGCCACGCCATCCTGCTCGAGCACGGATGCGAGCAGACCCACAACGACGCGGTGCGCCACTACCTCGCCGAGCGGGGATTCTCGGCAGACCGATTCGGGTGGGCGAGCGTGCAGATGGACGGCGGCATCGCGAAGGTGCACGCCAAGGTCGCGGGGCAGCTCGAGGCGATGGCGGCGGCCCGCGTGCCGGCGGGCGGGTCCGAAGCGAGCGAGGTGCCGGACGGCGATGCTGCGCTTGCCCGGGAGACGGTCGGGGCGGAGGAGCTGCGCGTCGCCCTCGCCGCGAACGGGCCCCTTCCGGAGGCGGCCGGCGAGGCGTTCGGGCGGCTCGCGGCCGGCCTCGTCGCGGCCGGGGCGACGGTGGTGGTGCCCGACAACGCGGGACTGCTCGGGAGCGCGGCGTTCCGGGAAGCCGCCTTCCCGCCCGGAGCCGGCGTGCCCGCCGCCTCGCTCGCCTTCGGCCAGCCGGCGGACGAGCGGGGCTTCCACGTCATGGAGGCGCCGACCGAGAACCCGGTGGAGACGTTCACCGGGCTCGGGGCGACCGGGGTCGAGGTCATGCTCTGCCACGTCGGGCGGACCTCCCTCCAGGCCCACCCCATGATCCCGCTCGTCCAGGTGACCGCCGACGCCTCCCTCGCCGAGCGCTGCCAGGGCGACCTCGATCGGGTGCTCACCCTCGACGACCGCTCCTCGGACGGTCTCGTCGCGGAGCTTGCCGCCCTCGTCGCCGACGCTGCCTCACGGCGCTACCTTCCCCGGCTCTGGTCGCGCGGGGTGACGGAGTTCCAGTTGACGCGCGGGCGCCTCGGCCTCTCGATGTAGGCTCGCATCCGGCGAGCTGCGGCGCGGGCGGGCGAGGAACCGTGCCGCGGCGCCGCTCCCCGCGCGTCCCGGTAGCTCTCCCCGATGCGGAACGGGCCCGGAGACCACGAGCCGTTCAAGCCGCACCCAACCACCACTCCTCCTCGAATAGCAACTTCTGGAGAACCCAACGTTGAATCGACTCGGCCTCTACCTCAGCCCAACCCCCGATCGAGACGGCGGATTCGAGCGCGCCCTGTGGGCGGATCGGGAAGGCTTCGACGATCTCTGGTTCCCCGATGGCGACGGGATGCGTGACGCGATGACCTTCGCGGCCACCGTCGCGGGCCGCACGGAGCGGGCGCGGCTCTGCACGGGGATCACCCCCGTGTACACGCGGGTTCCGGCCGTCATCGCGACGTCGAGCCTCGCCGTCAACCGGGTCGCGCCCGGGCGGTTCGCCCTCGGGCTCGGGTCCTCGACCCATACGATGGTGGAGAACTGGTACGGGGTGCCGTTCGAGAAGCCGCTCGCGCGCGTGCGCGAGACGACGGAGCTCGTGCGAAAGCTCTTCGCGGGGGAAAAGTCCCGCTACGAGGGGGGCACGATCTCGAGCCGGGGATTCCGCCTCAAGGAGCCGATCGTCGGGGACATCCCGATCTTTCTCGCCGGCATGGGGCCGAAGATGCTGGAGCTCGCGGGCGAGATGGCGGACGGGGTGATCCTCAACCACTTCACGCCGCTTGACCGGGTTCCATGGGCCCTCGAGTGCGTGGACCGGGGGGCGAAACGGTCGGGGCGCCGGGTGGAGGATCTCGAGATCGCCCAGCGGGTCGCGGTGTGGGTGACCGACGACGACGAGACGGCCCGCCAATTCTTCCGGACCGACTTCACCTTCTACGGCTCCACCGCGATCTACCGGGGCATCATCACCCGGATGGGCTATCCGGACGCGGCGGAGGAGATCCGGAAGGGATTCGAGGTCCGGGACCGGGCGCGGATCATGGCCGCGGTGCCGGACGAGGCGGTCGAGCGGATGTACGTCTGGGGCGACCGGGAGACCTGCTACCGCCGCATCCGCGAGTTCTACGCGGCCGGGGTCAATACGGTGGCGATCGCCTCCCAGTCCACGAATGCCGAGGACTACGACGCGACCTGCGAGGCATTTTGCCCCGCCGCCTTCCGCTCCGCCGCGTAGGCCACGCGCTCAGGAAGCGAAGAGGTCGAGCTGAGGGTCCGGCCCTTTCGGTTCCCTCTCGGGAAGCCGGGCGCGGCGCCGCTCGAGGAGCCGCTCCTCGATGTCGGCGAGGTAGGGGGAGGGCGCTCGCTCCCGGACCTTGCCCCGCGCGAGGCGCTTCTTCGCCCGGGTGAGGAAGAGCTTCGACCTCGCGCGGGTAACGCCCACGTAGAACAGGCGCCGCTCCTCTTCGAGGTCCGCGAGGTCGGGCTTTCCCCACTTGAGGGGGAGGAGCCCGTCCTCGCAGCCGGCGATGAAGACGACCGGGAACTCGAGGCCCTTGGCCGCGTGCAGGGTCAAGAGGGAGATCCGGTCCGCCCGCGGGTCCCAGGTATCGACCTCGATGCCGAGCGCGAGCTCGGCGAGGAAGCGGTCCGCGTCGTCTCCGCACGCCTCGGCGACGGGCCGGAGCAGCTCGCGGGCGGCGCGCGCCTCCGTGGCGTCCTCGTCCCCGCCAACCGGCCGAATTGCGTCGAGCCGTTCCCGCACCGGGCCCGTGCCAGGCGCCTCGCGGAGCGCGTCGACCAGCGCGGCGACTCCGGGATGGTCGAGGAGGCGGTGGTGCGAGCGCTGCTGGAACGGCATGCCGGAGCGCGCCAGCGCTTCCACGAGGGGCGCAGCTTGCGCCTCGGTGCGGTAGAGCACGGCGAAGTCGGAGAACGAGAGGTCGCGTCCTTCGCTCTCCGCCGAGCGCCCGCTGTCGATGGAGAAGAAGCTGTGCCCCCCGAGCGCCTGCTCGAGCGCCTGCACGATGAACTCCGCCTCCGCCTTCTCGGTGGGCGCCTCGTGGACGGTGACGAGGTCCGGCGCCTCCTCCAGCACCGGAAGGGAGCGCTGATCGGAGCCGGACGGGGCGATCACCTGCGAGGAGAGGGCGACGATGTTCCGGTCCGAGCGGTAGTTGCGGGCGAGGCGTACGACCCTCGTCCCCGGGAAGTGCTCCCGGAACTCGGAGAAGTAGCGAACGTCCGCGCCCCGGAAGCGGTAGATGGCCTGATCGGGGTCGCCGATCGCGCACACGTTCCCCTCCGGAGGCACGAGCTGCCGGACGAGCCGGACCTGCTCCGCGTCGACGTCCTGGTACTCGTCGATCGAGACGAAGGGGTGCCGCCTCCGATACTCGGACCGGATCGACGGATCGGATTCCAGCACGTCGGCGGCCCGGATGACGAGGTCGTCGAAGTCGATCCAGTTCCGGAGCTCCATTTCCCTCCGGTACGCCTCCTCGACCTCGCTCGCTCCGCCCCCTTCCGGCGGGGTGGCGGTGCGCCGCGTGCGCGAGATGGCCGCGAGGTGCCCGCGCGCCTTCCGCTCGGAGAGGTCGAGGGTGTCGCAAAGCAGCCGCACCCGCTCGTCGTCCGAGGCGACCCGGAACCCGCGCTGGAGGCCGGCCGCGTTCCAGTGCTCCCGGAGCACGGAAAGGCCGAAGGAGTGGAACGTGTGGATCGGGACTTCCTCCCGGACCTCCGGCAGCAGGGTCCGCAGGCGTTCGCGCATCTCGCCGGCCGCCCTCCGGGTGAACGTGATCGCGAGGCACTCGTCCGGGGCGGCACCGTGGCGCGCGACGAGGTGCGCGATGCGATGGGTGAGGGTCCGGGTCTTGCCGGAACCGGGGCCGGCCACGATCAGCAACGGTCCCGAGGCGATCTCGGCCGCGCGGCGTTGGTCCGTGTCGAGCGCGGACAGGACGTCGGTGGATCCGGCGGCGGGAGCGCCGGGAACGGCGGGAGCCGCGTCCCCCGCGCGTGAAGCCGGTGCGATCGGAGCACGCTGCGAAGACGAGGCCAGTGTCGAAGGGGGAACCGCGGCGCCCTCGGCGGGGCTCTGCGGTGGGCGAGCCCCCCTCTGCCTCGGTGATTCCTCCCGCGACGGAGCCGGGTCGCGCCTCCCCGGCCGGGGCGCCGCCTTCTCCTCGCCGAAGAGGGATGCCCCGCGGGTGAGTCCGCGCAGCTCCCCGTCCTCGAAGAGGCGAATCGTTCCGTACACCCCGTCGTATCCGGCCTCCCGGACCACCTCCTGGCGCCGGAGGCGCGACACCGCCTCCGCGACAAGGGACGAGGCGGCGGGCCGGATGTCCTCGACCGGCACCGTGTTGAGGAGCGGGAGCTCCGGTCCGAGGCGGCCGAGGAGACTCTCGTAGTGACTGGTGACCCGGCGGCTCTTCGGTCCGACCTCGAGGATCTCGGACAGGATCTCGGGGAGCGGGACGAGGCTCTGCATGGCCCCCGCGGTCGCGGGCGGGGCGGCCTCCTCGGGACGGTCCGCAAGGTCCTCGACGCGGTGCATCACCCCGACGGTGAGCGGCTTGCCGCACACCGGACACCGACCGTCGTGCTTGCGCGTCTCGTCCGGCGAGAGGCGGATCCCGCAGCTCCGGTGGCCGTCCAGATGGTACTTGCCCACCTCGGGGAAGAACTCGAGGGTGCCCCCGTACCCCTCGCCCGTTTCCAGGGCGCGGCGCAGGGCGAAGTAGTCGAGGTCGGTGTCGAACACGCACACCTCGCGTCCCAGCTTCTCCGGAGAGTGGGCGTCGGAGTTCGAGACGAGGCGAAAGCGGTCGAGGGAGGAGACCCGCCAGTTCATCGGCGGGTCGGACGAGAGCCCCGTCTCGACCGCGAAGATGTGCTCCGCGAGGTCGCCGTAACACTCGTCGATGGCGTCGAAGCCCGACTTCGACCCGAGCGCGGCGAACCAGGGGGTCCAGATGTGGGCGGGGACGAGGTACGACCCGGGGTCCGATTCGAGGGTGAGCTCGAGGAGGTGCCGGGAGTCGAGCCCGAGGATGGGCCGCCCGTCGGAGTTGACGTTGCCGATCCGGGCGAGGCTCGCGGTCACCCGGTCCATCGCGTCGAAGTCCGGGGTGTAGATCAGGTGATGGATCTTCCGGGTCTTTTCGAACTTCTTGTAGATGGTGGAGATCTCCACCGACAACATGAACCGGGTGGTGGTCCGCTCGCTCCGGCAGGCGAGCGGGAGCCGCTCCTCGACGGCTCGCTCCAGGTCCGGCCGCAGGCGAAACAGGCCCGGCTCCGCCGGCACCAGCTTCTCTCTGATCTCGGCCCGCCAGGCGGGGTGGGTGAAGTCCCCGGTGCCGACGATGGCGATACCCTTCTTGCGGGCCCAGAGGGCGAGGTGCTCGAGGTCGCAGTTCCGGCTGGTCGCTCGCGAGTACTTGGAGTGGACGTGCAGGTCGGCATAGAAAGCCATGGTTGCTCCTCTCGGCTGCCGATTCCCTCCCGGGCGGCCCTGCGGCGTTCGGCCCGCCGATCCACTCGACCGTACCATGGCGATGTTCTGCCGTCGACGCAACAACGACGGGCGGTTTCGTCCGACCCGTTGACCGGATGGGCGGCCCGGACCCCGGCAATTGCGGCAGCATGATGTAATGATGGCAGTCACACGAGACCCGGACCAATGAAACGGACCCAAATCCAGTTGGACGACGCAACCTGCGAGGCAGTCCGGCGACGGGCTTTCGACGAGGGTCGTTCGATGGCGTCGGTCGTTCGCGAATCGCTGGCGAGGACGTTCGGGACGGCGGTGCCGGAGGGCCGGAACACCATCAAGGACTTTTCGTTCGCAGGAATCGGCTCCGATCCGAACCCGCCGGAAGGCGCCCCCGTGTCGGTGGAGCATGACCGGTGGTATGTCGAGGCGGTCGGCGGCCACCGGGACGGGACGGAGAAACCGTGATTTTCGTGGACACATCCGCCATCTACGCGCTGGCGGACCGTCGAGACACGAATCATCTTGACGCGGCCCACAGGTTCGACACCCTGTTGCAGTCCGGGCGCCGGCCGTTCACCCACAGCTACGTCCTGGTTGAATCGATGGCGCTGCTGGACCGCCGCCTGGGGGCGGGACGCGCAAAGCCCCTGGTGGTCGACCACGCAGCGCTTGTAGGCACCCCCGAGCACGAACAGCCCCAAGTTCGCCTTCGCTGATCCGGGCGTACCAGTCGCCTGCCCTCGCGTAGGAACCGCGACCGGCCGAGCGTGGAAAGACCCGTCCATGCTCCGCGCTCGGCGCCTCCCGGCAACGCTCCAACACGCCCCTCAACTGCCGGTGATCGGAATCTCGAGGAGTCGACCGCTCTTGATCTCCTTGACCCGGAGCCAGCTATGCGACGCGTCGATGTCCGCCCATCTCAGGCTCGACACCTCCGAGACGCGAAGACCCGTGAAAGGGCCCATCCACACCATGTTGCGCATCAACTCGGGCACGCCCGCCTCAAGACCCCGGCACCAGCGAACGAGCACCTCGCCGGCGGCTCAATCGAGCACCGCCGGGCACGGCGGACCTGCCCACCACCACTTCGACAGCCGAGAATCTTCAGATAGCGCGTTCTTTGGAAAGGCCGCGCTCTACCTCCTGTCGACTAACAATATCCGATGTCTACACGATGTGACGAAAACAGGTGAAACATGCGCGCCGGGCAGCCAGGTTCGGAGCCGCAGTCATGACCGCCATCGGAGGTCCCGGTGAGGGCAGTCCGAACGACGCTCGTGATTCCGTGCAAGCAGCGATTTCCAATCCACACGTGAGCCTGAACGAAGAGGGGGCCGGCAGCCGGGAGCGAGTTCGAGGGGTGTAGCGAATGGAGAGAGCATGATGGGCTGCGGGGCTCGCTCAAGCTGGCCCTCGCGCCGGGAGCCATCTATTCTCGGCCGCCCACTTCCCGCAGGATGTTCCCATGGCGTTTTCGAATCCCTACGCGCCCGCCGACGCGAGCGCGATCCTCGAGGACACTATCGTCGAAGCGAGGATGCCATGGAGCGGGCGCATCGCCCGGGGCGAGCACCTCGTGCTCGTCGACCTCGAGGGCCAGCAGGCGATCGACTTCCTCTGCTTCAACGCCGACGACCCCGAGGAGCGCTACCACGCGCCGAACACGATCAAGCTCCAGGGCAACATCTACCTCGGGCGGGGCTCGGTGCTATGGTCGGTGCGCGCCCGGAAGATGATGACGGTGGTCGAGGACACCTGCGGCGGCCACGACACGATCTTCGGATGCTGCTCGTTCGAGCTCGACGACGTTCGCTACGGCGCCCGCAATCCCCGGGCGTGCCAGCAGAACTTCGAGTCCGAGCTCGCCCGCCACGGGATCGGGCCGGCCGCCGTCGTCCCGAACATCAACTTCTTCATGCGGGTGCCGGTGAGGGAGGACGGCAGCGTCGCCATCGTGGACGGGTGGTCAAGACCCGGCGACCACGTCGCCCTCCGCGCGGAGATGGACGTGCTCGTCGTCATCTCGAACTGCCCGGAGGCCCTCAACCCCGCGACCGGCGACGCCGGACCAACCCCGGTCCGCGCAATCCACTACCACCCCTGACCGCCCCGGCCGAAACCTCTGGGGAGGCAGGCATCGATAGTCCTGGATGACGGCTGCGAATACCGGAGCGTCGGCGAATCGCTCCGGCCAGTCCTTGATATCCTTGCCTGCGGTGGTCGGGATCGATCGGCAATTCCGACAAACGGACAGGAAACCGGTCATGTTGCTTGACGAGCTGGTGGAATGCATCAAGCTGTTACGGGAACGCATGCGCTCGCATCGCGATGCGTTGCGGGAAAACGAAACGCGCACCCGCATGGCGCTGATCGATCCGTTACTGCGCGCGCTCGGCTGGGATGTGTTCGACCCTGCGGTGGTGACCCCGGAGTACAAGGTGGGCGGTGGATGGGCTGACTACGCCCTGCTCCGCGCTGATGGTCGGCCAGCCGCTGTCGTGGAGGCAAAAAAGCTGGGTGAAGGGCTGAGTTCCCACCGGATGCAGATGCTCAATTACGCGAACGCGTCCGGTATCAAGTACGCCGGGCTGACCGATGGCGACCACTGGGATCTGTACAGCGTTTTCGAGCCGGTTCCGTTGGATGACAAGCGAAAGCTGGAGGTCTCGATCGCCAGCACCCCAGCCCACACGTGTGCTCTCAAGCTGCTGCTGCTCTGGCGGCCCAACCTCGCGTCCGGCGAACCGGTGCCGGCCGCCGCGCCGATTCTCGGTGACCCTCGGCCAGTACCGACGCCGGTTGAAGCCAAGCCAAGCCAACGCCGGACCCGCTCCCCCGCGCCCCGACCGGTATCGTCAGGTTGGGTTGCGCTCTCCGAATTCGAACCGCCCCCCGACACGCCATGTCCGGCTGCTGTCCGATTCTGGGACGGAAGTGAACAAGCACTGAAATACTGGTACGAGATATTGACCGGGGTGGCCAAGAGGCTCCATTCCGAGGGACGGCTGACCGTCGAAGACGTCCCGATAGGACACTAGTGTCCCAACGTTAATTGAATAAATTCAATTGGTTATCTGGAGGGAAGTCTGCTATCTGATGTGCGCTTTGGGTAAGTAGTTGTTCGAGCGGCATTTTTTCGAACACCGAGAGGCTCAGAATCTGCAGGATTGTGTGGAGATTCAATTCCAAATTCAAACGCTTTCGAATGATT
>JAJECB010000489.1 GCA_022822245.1 Gammaproteobacteria bacterium | reverse complement strand
GAGGATGCCCCAGACGAACCATTCCACCGCCCCTCGCACCCTCCCCCATCCCGACCTGGCCGCAATGTTTCACCGATGTTCGTCGCGAGGGCGCCAAGATGCTTGTGGTAGTGGGCCGCACGCACCGAAAGAGCGCATTCGCGCTGCTGAACGCGTAGTTGACACTACGGTGAAGCGGCTTGAGGGAGTACGGCCCGCCACCACAAGCAGATTGGTGTCCGCTAGCCAAGACACCGGAGAAATACTGCGGCTGGGGCCGGGCCGCTGATCCCAGCGCCGGGCACGTAGCGCGAACCCCGCCGATGACCGCTTCCCCGCCGATGCTCGACCTGAAGGGTGTGCGCAAGTCCTTCGGCGCCATCGAGGCCCTGAAGGGCATCGACCTCGCGGTCGCGCGCCAGGAGCTCGTCTTCATCATCGGCCCCTCCGGCTCCGGCAAGAGCACCCTCCTTCGCTGCTGCAACCGGCTCGAGGAGCCGACCGCGGGGCAGGTCCTCTTCGACGGTGTCGACATCCTCTCGCCCGGAACCGACATCAACGAGACGCGCCGGCACATCGGAATGGTGTTCCAGTCCTTCAACCTGTACCCCCACCTCACCGCCCTCGGGAACGTGACCCTGGCCCTTCGCCGCGTGCTCAAGCTCCCCCGCGACGACGCGAACGAGCGCGGGCGCGCCGCCCTGGGCGAGGTCGGACTCGCGGAGCGGGCGGACGCCTGGCCGAACGAGCTCTCGGGCGGGCAGCAGCAGCGGGTCGCCATCGCCCGCGCCCTCGCCCTCGAGCCCAAGGTGATGCTCTTCGACGAGCCGACGAGCGCCATCGACCCCGAGCTCGTGGGAAGCGTGCTCGACGTGATGCGCGCGATGCGCGAGTCGGGAATGACCATGCTGGTGGTCAGCCACGAGATGGGGTTCGCCCGCGAGGCGGCCGACCGGGTGCTGTTCATGGACGAGGGCGAGGTCGTCGAGGAGGGGCCGCCGTCGCGGATCTTCGAGGCCCCCGCGCACGCGCGCACCCGCGAGTTCCTCCGCCGGGTCACCGGGCACTGAGGACGAGGACGAGGACGCCGGCCCGCGGCGCATCCCCGTGAACCGCATCGCGGAGAACTTCTTCGACCTCGAGGTGATGGCGAAGTACCTGCCGTCGATCATCGACGGAGTCTGGGTCACCATCCACCTCGCCGTCCTCATCGTGCTGAGCGGGCTTGCCCTCGGCTTCGTGCTGGCCGTCGTCCGGGCGTTCCAGATCCGCCCCGTGAACTGGCTCATCGTGCTCGTGGTCGACGTGTTCCGGGCCCTGCCCCCGATCGTCATCATGATCGTCTTCTACTTCGCCCTCCCCTTCGTCGGGATCTCGATGAGCGGGTTCGTCGTTGCGTGGCTCTCGCTCACCCTGGTGCTCGCCTCCTTCGCGGAGGAGATCTTCTGGACCGGGATCCTGTCCGTGGACCGGGGCCAGTGGGAGGCGGCCCGGTCCACCGGACTCGGCTTCCTCCAGACCCTGCGCGACGTGGTCCTGCCCCAGGCGGTGCGGCTCACCATCCCGCCGCTGACGAACCGGACCATCGTGATCACCAAGAGCACGGCCATCGCCTCGGTGGTGGCGGTGCAGGAGATCCTCACCCAGGCGAGCGCCGCGCAGGCGTTCTCGGCCAACACGACGCCGCTCACCATGGCCGCGATCGCCTATCTCGTCATCTTCTTTCCGCTCGTCGTCCTCAGCCGATGGGTGGAGTCGCGCTTCGGTTGGAAGCGCTGAGCCGCGCTCCGGAAGGCCGTTCCCGTGGAAGCGCTCATCTACAACTTCTTCAACCTCGAAATCCTGCTCAAGGTTCATCCTCTGCTCCTCAAGGGGCTCTGGATGACCCTCCAGCTCTGCCTCCTGGTGGTGCCCCTCGGGATCGCGGGCGGACTCATGGTCGCGGTCGCCTACAGCTTCCACGTCCGCTGGCTCAACTGGCTCCTCATCGCCTACGTCGACTTCTTCCGGTCCTTTCCGCCGCTCGTGCTGCTCATACTCGTGTTCTACGGCCTGCCCTTCATCGGCGTCGAGGTGCCGAGCCTCGTCGCGGTGCTCATCGCGTTCCTCCTCAACACGGCGAGCTACTACGGCGAGATCTTCCGGGCCGGGATCGAGAGCATCGGCCGGGGGCAGCGCGAGGCGGCGCGCTCGACCGGCCTCACCGGGCTCCAGACGATGGTGTACGTGGTCCTGCCCCAGGCGGTGCGCAACGTGCTCCCCGACCTCATCAGCAACACCCTGGAAGTCATCAAGTTCACCGCCCTCGCGAGCGTCGTGGCCCTGCCGGAGCTGCTTCGGATGGGGCGGGTCGCGCAGGGCCTCACCTACAACCCGACTCCGCTCATCGCGGTCGCCCTCGTCTACCTCGCCCTGCTGTGGCCGATCGTCCGGCTCCTGAGCCGGCTCGAGCGCCGCACGATGGCGAAACGATAGGCGGCCGGCCGGACACGAACCGAAGGGGGATCCGCATGGCCGCGACCGCACCGGTGCGCTTTGGCGTCAACTACCTCCCCGGCCCCGCCGAGGACACCCTGCGCTGGGCACGGGCGGCCGAGGACACCGGCTTCGACATCGTGGGGATCGCCGACTCGCAGTCGGTCTATCGCGACGTCTACATGTGCCTCGCGCTCTGCGCGGCGGGCACCCGGCAGGTGCGCCTCGGACCGCGGGTCATCAACCCCCTGACCCGGCACCCCGCGGTGGCGGCGGGAGCGGCGGCGACCCTGGCCGAGATGGCACCCGGGCGCACGATGCTCGGCATCGGCACGGGGGACAGCGCGGTCCTCAACCTCGGGCTCACCCCGTCCACCCGGGCGCGCCTTCGCGCCTACGTCGGGACGGTCCGCGAGCTGCTCGATACCGGCCACTCGGAGTGGGACGGTCGGCCCTGCCGCATGACCTGGGGCGGTGTCGCCGGCGGCCGGGTCCCCATCTACCTCGCCGCCTCCGGCCCCCGGATGCTCAGGCTCGCGGGCGAGATCGGGGACGGGGTGATCATCAACACCGGCCTCACCCCGGACATCGTGCGGGATTCCATCGGACAGGTTCGGGCCGGGGCCGAGTCCGCCGGTCGGTCTCTCGATGAAATCGATCTCTGGTGGCTCCCCGTCGCGAACGTGCGGAGCGACCGGGCGGCGGCCATCGACGAGGTGGCGATGACCCTCGCCTCGGCCGGAAGTCACTTGAGCCGGTTCACGACGGAGGGAAAGCACATTCCGCGCGAGCTCCACGACGCGGTGGTCGCGCTCGGCGACCGGTACCGTCCGGAGGAGCACTCGAAGCCGGACAGCTCGAACCGCGATCTTGTCCGGGAGCTCGGGCTCCTCGACTACCTCGCGGACCGCTTCGCGATCGCCGGCACCCCGGAAGACTGCGTCGCGAAGATTGAAACCGCCGTCGAGGCCGGCGCCCGCCAGTTCTGGATGAGCATCCACTTCGACGACAAGGAGCGCTTCCTCCACGACTGGCGGGCGGTGATGGCCGCCTTCCGATAGCCCGCGCCCGCATCCACTCGCGAACGGGGCCTTACCGGTCTGGCACGGACCCGTGACGAGGTTCCGCCGCCCGCGGCATGCTTCGCTCCTTGGCGGCTTCCGCACGCCGTTCGGCAATGAAGTCATCGACCACGGACGTGGCGCCCATGCGCCTGCGCCTCGCGATTGCACGCACCCGCTCCAGAGCGGTATCGACGGTCTGAGGCCTGCCGCAACCGTCGTCCAGCACCATCAGGGCCTCCTGTCCATTACGAATGCCGAGCGCCTTGAGGCTCAACCGGAAGCCGGATCGGGGCCGGAAACGAGCCCGGCGGCATGGGCGCTTTGCTCGAGGCGATGGAGCGCGGCGTCCCAGGGAAGATGATCCAGGGGCCCCTCCCCGATTCGCTCGGTTCCCATGTCGTCCAGGTAGCTCTCGTAACGGGCGCGAAATCGATCGGAACGGGCACGCAGGAGTTCAAGGAGCAGCCCGACGATGTCCTTCGGGAGTTCGTGTGTCACGAACAGCATCGGGGCGAGCTGGTCGAGGCCCCGATGATCGAGAACCGACGGGTGGAGGACGGCGAGATCGTGAACGTGACGCATGAGATCCCGCCTCACCGTGCCGCCAGCCACGATTCGTCCCGCGAGCGCGGCCCACTTGCCCGCGGCGATCTCCAGGGGG
Organism: Gammaproteobacteria bacterium; assembly: GCA_022822245.1. The sequence continues at coordinate 1,950 of JAJECB010000489.1, read as the reverse complement.
TTCACCGCGTTCATCGGCGTCCCGCTCCCGAGCCTGAAGACTTCCCGGCGCTTCAGGACGAGCGGCATGTCTACCAGCTCGTACTTGATCCCCGGCTGGACCGCGTCGTTCGCATTCCTCGGCTCGTAGCGGCCGATGAACACCTGGACCCCGCCGTCCCGGCGAACCCGTCCCCGGCGGGTCGGACTCAGCCACGGGAGTGTGGCAAGGACGTGCTCCCGGAATGCCGCACCGACCTCCTTGAGCCTTCGCTGGCGCTCCGGCGACCGCGGTGCCGGAGCCCTTGGTCCGGCAGGACCAACCGGGTCCTCGGCGAGAACGATGCGAAGGACCAGGCTCTCCGAGAAACGCCGGAGCAAGCCGTAGTATCTCGAGAGGCAAGTCGCGCCGTCCATGATGATCGAGGCACCGGGACATGCGAACGATTCGAGGGCTTCGAGCGCCTTTGTCACGCACAAGTCCCTTTCCGCCCGGCCCAGCGAGTGGCGGTAGTGGAAGCTCTCGAAATGGGCCTCGGTTTCTCGCTGGGTGGGAAATGTGTCGGCCGCGGTCATCGGAACCTTCCTGGGGCTCGCGCGTCGTCCGTCCGGAGTCTCGAGCCTCATCTGCACCCCGTGTCCGAGAATTCGGCGACGACAGCGCCGATCGACCCGGATCACGGTCCCACTGGGACGCGCGGACCAGTTTTCCGGCGGCTCGGGTGACATGACCCGGTAGCCCAGTGACGCGAGCGCCTGGGGCGCGGCCTGAAACACCTTGGCGCGCCCGACACCATAGATGCCGGACCCGTAGCGCCGGAGCCGTCCCTCGTTGCGGAGCCGGCGAAGCGCCCGGTCGCAAGCGCCGTCGGCGCTCCCCAACGCTTTCACCTCGGCGCGTGTCAGGGCCAACCGGTCGGGCTGCTCGAGCAACCGCCCGATCGCTTCCAGGGCGCGGTCAGTGGCGGTGATGCGTGCGCTCATGGCCTCCGGAGTATAGGCAGTCCAGCGAGATTCACCACGGCGGAACCGGTGCGCGACCATCGTCCGAATCCACTTCCGAACACGCGTCCCGGCACTACGGGCGAGGCTGCTCGACCACCTTCCGACGCGGGCCAGAACCGGAGCGTCACGGTGCCCCGGCGTCCCGCGCGGCGTGGAAACAAGCCCCGAGAAGGGAGTACCCTGTTCCTTCATGGCCATCACGATCCAGCCCGTCAGTCCGGCCGTCGGCGCGGAGATCGCCGGCGTCGACCTCGCGCGCCCCCTTCGCGACGACGAGTTCGGTGCGGTGCGCGAGGCGCTGCTCGCGCACGGCGCCGTCTTTCTGCGAGATCAGGTCTTGAATCCCCAGGATCTCGTTGATTTCGGGCGCCGGTTCGGCCCGCTCAACGTGCATCCGATGATGCGGCCGCTCGATGGCTACCCGGCGGTTCTGGAGATCGTGAAGAACCCCGAGGACCGCAACAATTTCGGGGGCTCCTGGCACACCGATCTCAGCTACCTCGAACGCCCGGCTCTCGCTTCGCTCCTCTATGCGAAGGAGATCCCGCCGGTCGGCGGCGATACCCTCTTCGCCAACATGTATCTCGCCTACGAGGCCCTGTCCGACGGTCTCAGGCGGGTGCTGGACGGCCTTCGCGCGGTGCACAACACCCGGATGATCTACACCCCCGACGCGCAAGCCGGCGGCGGCATCATCGGCGATGCCGCCTCGATGCAGCGCTCCCGCCCGGACGACTCGCACGAGGAGGCGGTCCACCCGGTGGTCCGCACCCATCCCGAGACAGGGCGCAAGGCCCTCTACGTCAACTGCAACTTCACGGTCCGCTTCGAGGACATGACGGAGGCGGAGAGCGCGCCGCTCCTCCGGTTCCTGTTCGCCCACCTCGAGCGGCCGGAATTCACGTGCCGGTTCCGATGGAGCGAGAGGGCGGTCGCCCTGTGGGACAACCGCTGCACCCAGCACTAC
>JAJECB010000119.1 GCA_022822245.1 Gammaproteobacteria bacterium | reverse complement strand
GGCCGGCCGGGGATCCACAACCACCCTCGGGGGGAACCCTCAACACCGGTCTCCGAGAGAGATTTCATTCCATCGGCTATCGTTCACCCCAGTGCCGGTGCCGACAGCCCTCAACCGTCCATCGAATCGGGGTAGGCCCAGTTGAACATCTTGACCAGAATGTCGGCCGCCCGGTTCGCGACGGTGGGCATGCGGTGCAGCTTGTTGTGAAAGGCCAGGATGTCCTTGTGCTCGACGTCCGCGACGAGACGTTCTCCGAGCGGGGGCACGATGTGCTTGCGAAGCATGAGCCGATAGTGCGAGATGGTGGCAGGCTTGCAGTGCATCTCGACATACTCGCGCTGGTAGCGATCGGCGAGGTCGGCGACGGTCGGGTCGGGTGCCGGCTCAGGCTCCACCCGAACCGCGGGCTGCCCCTTCTTGATTCAGGCGATGACTTCGTTGGCATCCCTGCGGGCTATCTCGGTGGTGATGTCGCCATGCGCGCCGAGGGTCACGCGCTTCGAGCGGCCGAACGCGCGGGTCTGGACGACGAAGACCTTCTCCTCCTCCTGGACGACCTCTTCGAAGAGCGGGTGCTGGATTGGACTGACACCGATGCCCGAGCTTGTGCCCGCATCATGGAAGAGAAGCGTCGGCGCAGAGAGCCGCTCGACGACCATCTTCCGGACGCCATGCTCGCGGGCACGGCCGTCAATCGAGGCATCGCCATCATCACCCGAAACGAGAAGGACTTCCGGAACACGGGAGCAAGGATCGTCAACCCATGGGCGGGTCCGCATGGATGACGCTCGCAACGCGGGATTGGCGGATCGAACGAAGCCGGTTCTGCGCCGGTCTTCCGGCCAGCCTTCGGCGGGCGGTTCCCGAGGGTAGAGCGACCTTCGCGACTCGTTCGCCACGGCCCGGTGGCGAATGCGGTCCGGCAGGGCGAGTTCGAAGCGGCTCCGAGCTTGCTGGAGGGGCGACTTCGCATGCGCCCCGAGCTCGAACGACGATGGGTCGGGCCCGTGCTCGCGGCCGGGCATTCGGCGCCGCGTCACGGGCGTGACGGACGCGGGTGTCAGGTGGCCGGGCAGTAGTCGTAGGTACCGATCCCCTGCACGATCAGGAAGCGGGCGCGGCCCCCATCGCGTCCGGTGACTCGATGCGCGGTCATCGGCGGCACGGCGCAGCTCTCCCCGACCTCCAGCCGGTGGCGTGCATCCGGAGCGCGGGTTTCCACCGACAGGACGCCTTCGAGGCAATAGAACGTGTCGGTGACCTCGCTGTGGTAATGCCAGGGCACCTCCTGCCCTTCCGCGAGGGTCAGGATGCTGACGCGCAGCGAGTCGGTCCTGGCCACCACCTCGCGGCCTTCGATGACGTACGGTCGGGCGTCGGGATCTGCCATCGGTCGATCGAATCTCCGTTCTCGGCGCGGTCCGACCGCCGGGACCTGCGGTGGTCCGGTCGGCGGGGCGTTTCCGCGGTGCATCCGCCTCGATGCATCGTACGAGCCGGCCGCGGGTCCGTCAAAGCGGATCGGGTCGCGGCTACCGGTGGATTCCGGAGCGGGCCGAGCTCCGCAACGTTCCGGTCAGGGTGAAGCTCCTCACGTACCCGTTGACGCGGGCGGAGAGATTTGATTCACTGATTGGGTCAGGACGCGCTCATCCAGAGCGGTGGAGGGACAGGCCCTTCGAAGCCGCGGCAACCGCCAAGTGCGGTGCCAATGCCTGATCGATGAGTCAGCCGAAGGCGGTTCTCCGCACTCGGCGCTCGAAGAAAGAGCGCGTGGGAAGTGAGAGAGGAGACCGCCGCATGCTGGTCCTTGGCGCCCCATCTTTCGCCCCCTTCGGGGCATCGCTCCGCCTGCGTTCCCGGGATGGCCGTCAGTTCCCACTGGGCCTCCCCGGGGGGCGGTTCGTAGCCGACTCCGGTACCTGACTGGCACGGGGAGGGCCGACGGCCCTTCGCGCGTTCGTTCCACCTCGGTCCAGGTGTGCCGCTTCGCGGCCGACGAAACCGACCCCCTGAAGGAGACTCCCATGAGCGCAACCACTGAAAACCCCGCCCGGAACGGCGTCAACGTAGAAGCCCTGCTCGGCGCCCGCGAGGCGCTGGGCGAGACGCCCGAGGCGGGCAAGTTCGTCTGGCGGGCCACCAACGAGTGGCTCCACGGAACCCACAGCCGTTCGTCGGTGGAGGGCTACTTCGGCCTCGGCGGCGAACACGACCACAAGTCGACCTTCGCCTTCGAGTCCGATCACCCTCTCGTGTTCGCGGCCGAGGACAACGCGGCCACTCCGGTCGAGATCGTCCTCGTCGGGCTCGCGAGCTGCCTCACCGCGGGGGTCGCGGCGGTCGCCCAGAACCGGGATATCCAGCTCCGTTCGGTCAAGGCGACGGTCGAGGCCGACATGGACATCGCGGGGATCCTCGGCGCCGACCCCGACGTCCGGAACGGCTTCAGCGGGGTGCGGGTCAAGTACGACATCGACGCCGACGCGGACGCGGACGACATCGAGGCCCTCGTCGCCCAGTCGCAGAAGCGCTCGGCGGTGTTCGACATCCTGACGAACCCGACGAACGTCACCGTCGAGGTCGGATGAGCGCCGGCGTGCCCCGCACGTCCGCCCTGGTGGTCGGGGCCGGCCATGCCGGCCTCGCCGTCAGCCACTACCTCGCCGCGAGCTCGATCGACCACGTGGTCGTCGAGCGCGGCGAGGCGGTGGGGCATTCGTGGCGAACGGAGCGGTGGGACTCGCTCCGGCTCCTCACCCCCAACTGGCAGGCCCGGGTTCCGGGCCTCGCCTACGACGGCGGCGACCCGGACGGCTTCATGGACATGGCCGGGGTGGTGGCCTTCCTCGAGCGGTACGCCCGCCTCGTTGGCCCGCCCCTCGCGACCCGCACCACCGTCGAGTCGGTCCGGCAGAAGGGCGCCGGGTACGAGGTGGTGACGGACCGCGGCGCGTGGCACGCGGCGACGGTGGTGCTCGCATCCGGCGGCTTCAACGTCGCGAAGGTTCCACCGTTCGCGGACCGCCTCCCGGACTTCGTCGAGTCCGTGACTCCGATGGAATACCGCCGCCCCTCGGCCCTTCGGGATGGCGGCGTCCTCGTCGTGGGGGCCTCGGCGACAGGGGTCCAGATCGCGGACGAGGTCCATCGCTCGGGCCGCCCGGTGACGCTTGCGGTAGGGGAGCACGTCCGCATGCCGCGGACCTATCGGGGGAAGGACATCCTGTGGTGGATGGACCGGACCGGCCTCCACGACGAGCGCTACGACGAGATCGACGACATCGTGCGGGCTCGCCGGGTTCCGGCTCCCCAGCTTGTGGGAACCCCGGAGCGGGCCACCCTCGACCTCAATGCGCTCACCGGCGCGGGCGTTCGCCTCGTGGGCCGCCTCGCCGGGGTCGCGGACGGGAAGGCGCAGTTCTCCGGCTCGCTCCGCAACAAGTGCAACCTCGCCGATCTGAAGCTCGGCCGGTTGCTCGGCACCATCGACGAGTGGATCGCCGAGCACGGACTGCAGGGGGAGGTGGAGCCGCCCGAGCGGTTCGCGCCGACCCGCGTGGAGGAATCGCCTCCGCTGGTGCTCGACCTTGCCCGCGAGGGAATCGCCACCGTCATCTGGGCGACCGGATACGAGCCCGACCACTCATGGCTTCACGTGCCGGTGCTCGACCACCGGGGACGGCTCCGCCACGACGGCGGGGTGGTGAGCGGCGCGCCCGGGCTCTATCGCATCGGCCTCAACTTCCTCCGCCGGAGAAAGTCGAGCTTCATCCACGGGTCGGACGACGACGCCCGCGACCTCGTGGACCACCTCGCCGGCCACCTCGGAGCGCGCGCCCCGGCCAAGGTCGCGTGAGGGTCCGGCCGGCCGTGCGTCCGGCCCGCCCCCGCCAACGAGGGAGTGTTCACGCCAACGCACCGCATCGACGATGAGTGCGAAGAGCCGTAGTTCGTATTAGTCGCAAGTGTCGGATTAGCGAAGCGTAATCCGACCTACCGACTTCGCCGCTCTCTACTCGAACTTGGTGTGTTTCCTGACTTGATGGTGTGGACCCACCCTAGGCGGCCGCCTCCTCCGAGCGGTCCGTCGCGGGGGGCGGGGTGCGGGAGAGGGCGGCGATCTCGGCTCGGAGGGAGGACGTCATGTCGATCTCGACCGAGTCGAGCGAGGCGCGGAGCTGATCGAGGTTCCGGGCGCCGATGATCGGGGCGGTGACCGCGGGATGCGCGCCCACCCAGGCGACCGCCGCGCCTATCGGGTGGAGTCCGCGCTCGCGGCAGAACGCCGCGAACCGCCGGGCGGTGTCGTGCATCCACTCTTCGCCGTAGCGCACCTGGTACATCTGGTTGGTGTGGAGCCGGCTCCGGTCGCCCCCGCCCCCGCCCGCGTACTTGCCGGAGAGGAGGCCGCCCGCGGCCGGGCTGTACGGGATGACCGCGATCCGGTGGGCTTCGGCCATCGGCAGGATCTCGACCTCCGCCTGGCGCTTGACGAGGTTGTACATCGGCTCGAGGACCTCGAGCCGCGTCCAGCCGTGGCGCTCCTGCACCGCGAGGGCCGCGAGGGTCTGCCAGGCGGCGTAGTTGCTCGCTGCGGGGTAGAGCACCTTGCCGGCCCGGACGACGTCCTCGAGCCCCCGCATCTGCTCGTCGATGGGGGTGCGCCCGTCGAACTGGTGCAGGAAGAGGACGTCGACCCGGTCGGTGCCGAGCCGCTTCAGGCACGCCTCGACCGCCCTCGTCACGTGGCGGCGGGAGCTGCCGCGGGCGTTGATGTCGTCCCCTTGCGGGTTGTAGCACTTGGTCGCGACCACCAGATCGTCGCGGTGCCCCTTCATCAGGCGCCCGAGGATGCGCTCGGACTCTCCGTCGTTGTAGGTGTCGGCGGTGTCGAAGAAGTTGATGCCGGCGTCGCGGCACGCCGCGTACATCGCCGCCGACGTGGCCTCGTCCGCGTCGCCGCCGAAGGACATCGTGCCGAAGCAGAGCTCCGAGACCTGCACCCCGGTCCGCCCGAGGGGTCCATATTTCATATTCCGCACTCCCGTTTTCGTCGTGATTCCGGCCTGACGCCCGGTTGCCGGCGCTGCCGTCCGCGCACTTTCCGGAGCCGGGGCACACCCGCGGAGCGCGTGCCGCCGGTCATCCGGTGATGTCCCATCCTGATTGCATACAAAGCTCAGGTTCGATCCGCCGTGTTCCCGGGACGGCGGGAATCTTGACCGCGCGGGCCACGGAGGGCCTCCGGGCGTCCGCGGGCTGGAAGCCTGCGCCCCCAGGGGTCCGCGCTCCCGCGAAGCCCACAGGTCCGGTCCGAGGATTGTGCACAACCAAGTAACCCATTGTCGCCGATCCGGCCGGGTGCCCCTCGAATTGCCGCGCGCAGGGTTGCAACATCGGCGCGGGGTCGTAGAGTGGCCAACCGGTTCGGACCGATTCGACAAGGAGAAACGTGGCATGGGCGAACGGCTGAAGGGAGTGAAGGCGGTGGTCACCGGCGGCGCGGGGGCAATCGGGTTCGCGACCGCGCGGGCGTTCCTGCGCGAGGGCGGTTCGGTCTTCGTTGCCGACATCGAACCGGGGCCCGTGGAGGAGGCCGTCGCCTCGCTCGCCCGCGAGGCGGAGGCGGGCGGGGTCGAGGTCGCGGGCGGCACTGCCGACGTGCGCTCCCCCGGAGAGGTGGGGGCGCTCATGCGCGACGCCGCGTCGCGCCTCGATGGCCTGAACGCCCTCATCAACAACGCGGGAACGATTGTCCGCAACCTCCTCGTGGACTACTCCGAGGCGGACATCGACCTCATGCTCGACGTCAACGTCAAGGGGGTGGTCCTGTGCAGCCAGGCCGCGGTCCCTCTCATCCGCGAGAGCGGAGGCGGCTCCATCACCTCGACCTCCTCCCAGGCCGGCCGGCGCGGGTGGGACCACAGCACCGTCTACGGCGCATCGAAGGCGGCGGTCGTCGGCTTGAGCCGCGCGATGGCCGTCGAGCTCGCCCCCGAGATCCGGGTCAACTCGATCTGTCCGGGCCACGTCCGGGACGTCGGGATGGCGTGGCGGACGTTCGAGCAGCGCAAGGCCGGGACGGAGACGATGGAGGCGTTCGGCGATGCCTTCGCCCGCGAGCACGTCCCCTTGCAGCGCCTTCAGACCGCCGAGGACATCGCGGCCGGCTTCGTCTTCCTCACCTCCGACGAAGCGCGCGAGATCACCGGCGCCTCGCTCAACATCGGCGGCGGCGTCTTCATGGACTGACCGAGCAGGGGGTCGGAAAGGATGAACTTCGAGGAGCATGCGGCGAAGCCGCTGCTGCGGGCAGCCGGGATCGAGACGCCGCGCGGGTGCGTCGCGCGAAGCGGGGACGAGGCGCGGGCGGCGGCGGCCGAGCTCGGGGTCCCGGTGGTGGTCAAGGCCCAGGTGCCGGCCGGAAAGCGGGGCAAGGCGGGCGGGATCCGGGCCGCGGACGACGCGGCCACGGCCGGCGCGGCGGCGGAGGCGGTCCTCGGCATGGCGATCGCGGGGCACCGGGTCGAGGCGGTGCTCGTCGAGGAGCAGGCCGCGATCGCGGCGGAGTACTACGCGGCGGTCCTCAACGACCCGGCTTCGAAGGGGCCGCTCGCGATGTTCTCCCCCGAGGGGGGCATGGACATCGAGGAGGTGGCGGCGGCGAAGCCGGACCGGGTGCGCCGCGCGCCGGTCGACATCCGGCGCGGCCTCGATCTCGCGTCCGCGCGGTCCATGCTCGCCGGATTCGGCCCGGAGATCGACGAAGGGGCGGTCGCGGCGGCTCTCGTGGCGCTGTACCGGGCGTACCGCGAGAACGACGCGGAGCTGCTGGAGGTGAACCCTCTCGCCCGGCTCGAGGACGGGCGTCTCGTCGCCCTCGACTGCAAGTTCGTGCTCGACGATTCCGGGGCCGGTCGCCGGGAGGCGCTCGTGAGCGAGGGAAGCCCGGAGCCGATGACGGCGCTCGAGGCGCGTGCCGCCGCGCTCGGGCTCAAGTACATCGAGCTCGACGGCGATATCGGGGTCATCGCGAACGGCGCGGGGCTCACCATGACCACGATGGACGTCATCACCCACCACGGAGGGCGGCCCGCGAACTTCCTCGAGATCGGCGGCGAGGCGTACACGAAGGCGAAGCCCGCCCTCGAGCTCGTGCTCGCCAACCCCCGGGTCAAGTGTCTCGTCGTCAACTTCTGCGGCGCGTTCGCGCGGACCGACGTCATGACCGGCGGCGTGCTCGATGCGTGGGAGGCGTTGTCGCCCGCCCTTCCGGTCTTCTTCAGCGTGCACGGCACGGGGGCGACGGAGGCGCGGGCGATGCTCCGCGAGCGCCTCGGGGTGACCCCGTACCCCACCATGGACGAGGCGATCGCGGGTGCGGTTGCGGCGGCAGCGGCGGCGGCCCGGGACGCCGGAGCGGGGGGCGCGGCATGATCGTCCGGGGCGGCGAGCGGGTGCTCGTGCAGGGGATCACCGGCCGGCAGGGGACGTTCTGGACCGAGCGGATGCAGGCATACGGCACGCGCATCGTCGCCGGGGTGAACCCGCGGCGGGCAGGCGTGGAGCACTGCGGGGTGCCGGTGTTCGCGAGCGCGGCCGACGCGATGCGCGAGGCCGGCTTCGACGTCTCGGTGCTCTTCATCCCTCCGCTCGGGGTGCGGGCGGCGGCCATCGACGCGATCGAGGCGGGTTGCCCGCGCCTCGTCGTCCTCACCGAGCACGTCCCGGTGCAGGACGTGATGGAGGTGCTCGCGGCGGCGCGGGCGAACGGGGCCGCGGTCGCCGGGCCGAACACCGCGGGGCTCGTCACCCCGGGCGAGTGCTTCGTCGGGTTCATGCCCGCGTTCGAGCCCGACATCTTCCGCCCCGGCCAGGTCGGAGTGGTCTCGCGGAGCGGCAGCCTCGGGACCCTCGTCTGCCTCAACCTCGTGCAGGCGGGGTTCGGCGAATCGGCGTTCATCGGGATCGGAGGCGATCCGATCATCGGCACCACCACCCGCGATGCGGTGGAGGCCCTCGACGCGGACGATCGGACGGACGCGATCGTGGTCGTCGGCGAGATCGGGGGCGCCATGGAGGAGGAGGCCGCGGAGTACATCCGGGGCATCGGCAAGCCCGTCGTCGCGTTCATCGCGGGCGGGGCCTCGCCCCCCGGCAAGAAGATGGGGCACGCGGGGGCGATCGTGATGGGCGACAAGGGTTCGTACGCATCGAAGCGCCGGGCGCTCGAGGCGGCGGGGGTCGGGGTGCTCGACACCCCTTCCGGCGTCGGGGCCGCGGTCCGGGCCGCCCTCGGCCGATCAGGCCCCGCGCCGGTCGTCAGCAGCAGGTCGGATTAGCGAAGCGTGATCCGACGCAACGCCAAGAGGGGCCGGTGGCCTCTCGACGGGTGGGGCAACCACGGGAGAAACCATGAGCAACAAGGCCGCAGTCATCCACGAGAAGGGCACGCCCGACGTCTTCCGCTGGGAGGAATGGCCGGTCGGCGAGCCGGGGCCGGGCGAAGCGCTGATCCGGCACGGCGCCATCGGGGTGAACTACATCGACACCTACAACCGGCGCGGGATGCCCCATCCCTGGCCGGTGCCGCCGCTTCCCTTCGTCGTGGGCATCGAGGGCGCGGGCACCGTCGAAGCGGTGGGCGACGGCGTGACGGAATGCGCGGTCGGCGACCGGGTCACCTATGCGAGCCCGCCGCACGGCGCCTACACGCAGCGCCGCCTCATGCCCGCGAAGCGGCTGGTCAGGCTCCCGGACGGCATCTCCGAGGAAGACGCGGCCGGCATCACCCTCAAGGGCCTCACCACCCAGTACCTTCTCCGCCGAACCTACCGGGTGCAGCCGGGCGATCCGGTGCTGGTCCACGCGGCGGCGGGCGGCATGGGGCTGCTCCTGTGCCAGTGGGCAAGACACCTCGGGGCGACGGTGATCGGCACCGTCTCGACCGAGGAGAAGGCCGAGCTTGCCCGGGCGCACGGCGCCGACCACGTCGCCATCCATTCGCGCGAGGACTTCGTGCCGCTCGTCATGGAGGTGACGGAGGGCAAGGGCTGCCCGGTGGTCTACGAGAGCATCGGCAAGGACACGTTCACCCGGTCGCTCGACTGCCTGCGCCCGCTCGGCATCCTCGCGAGCTACGGCCATTCCTCGGGCGCGCCGGACCCGGTCAACGTCGTGGAGCTCGGCGCGCGCGGCTCGCTGTTCGTCACTCGTCCGGCCCTCATGCACTATGTCGAGGAGCGCGAGGACCTGGAAGCTTCGGCGCGCGAGCTGTTCGACGTCCTCTCGTCGGGGGCGGTGAAGATCACCGTTCGCAACCGCTATCCGCTCCGCGAGGCGGCCGAAGTGCACCGCGCCATCGAGGAACGGCGCACCACCGGCTCGACGGTGCTTCTGCCGTTCGCGTAACGCATTGCCCCTCCGGGCGGGAAGGGTCGAAACATCGCGGCATCGTCCTCTCCCGGCCGGCCTGCTCCGCCCCCCGGAGGCCAGGCAGAGACGGCATGCGCGCACCGCCCTCCGGGCCGGCGCCCCGCATTGGCGGCCCGGCCGGCGCCTTCCCCTGCTTCAGAACTGCATGTTCACGGTGACGAAGAAGGTGCGCCCCCAGCCCGCCTCCGTCGGCCCGTCCACGCTGCTGGGGTTGGCGGTGTTCACCGAGAGTTGCTCGTCGGTGAGGTTGAACACCCCGGTCGTGAACCGTGCGCCCTCGATCCCCAGGGGTTCGGACCAGTCCAGCACCAAGTCGTGGCCGGTCCAGGAATCGAACGACCCGGAGCGCTGCCGGTTCTCGTAGCCCGAGCGGTAGTTGACGGTCCAGACGGCGCTCAAGACCCCGCGCCGGGCAAGGAAGCCGAGGCGCAAGACGTTCTCGGGGATGGCGACCCGGCGCTCCTCGCCCGCGATGCGAAGCTCGGTGCTCGTGACCCGCCGCCACATTCCGCGCATGCCGACCACCCCCCAGCCCGTGCGGAACCCCCCGCCGAACCGGGTGTTGAAGCCCGTGAGCTCGTTGTCGACGACGTTCGCATAGCGGTCGTGGATAGTGATCTGGCCGCCGACGCGATGGATACAGTTTGTCCGGTCCTCGCCGACGCACAGGTCGAGGTTCCGCATGGCCCAGTCGGCGCTGTTCTGCCCCGGGAGGCCCGAGCGCGAGAGCCGATACCACTCGACGCTCGCGAACCAGGGGCGCTTGCGGACCTCGGCGCCGATGGCGAAGCGCTCGGCGTCCGAAGGATCGAGGTCCGGGTTGCCCGTAGTCTCGCGCGTCACCTGGCGGGAGTTGGTCCCCGTGCAGGAACGGGGCGGGCTCCCCGACCCCGGGTCGCAGTCGATATAGGGATGGCTTTGGACCTCGAAGCTGTGGAGAGCGAGCAGCGAGGGCGCCCGTTCGCCCGCGCTCCAGGAGGTTCGCAGGGTGAGGAGGTCGGTCGGCCGGTAGTCGGCCCCGAAGCGCCAGGACGTCGCTCCGCCCACGTCGTCGTGGTCGTCCCCACGACCCGCGAGCCTCAGGTCGAGGTTCTCGAGGAGCGGCAGGGACATCTCCGCAAAGGCCGCTGCCGACTTGCGCTCGCCGGTATAGCTCACGCCGCCGGAACCGAGCACGTCGAACACGTCAAAGGGTTTGCCGTCCCGGTCGCGATAGTTGCCGTCCCGGTCGCGATAGCGGGTGAGGTCGTGCGATTCCGCACGCCCGAGCTCGACCCCGCTCGTCCATGCCGCACGGCGGCCGCCGATCGTGAGCCCGTCCCCCTCGAGGGCCAACCGGACGCCCTGATAGTCCCCGCCGAAATCCTGCTCCTCCGTCAAGCTGCTCCTTTCGATGGCTGCCAAGTGCTTGTCGTCGGTCGAGAACGGGTTCGCGAGGTCGTAGTTCCCTAACCAGATCTCCCGCGCGATCCGGCCTTCGTGGACGAAGGTCTTGCCCTCCAGAGAACCGTCCAGCCGGTAGGCGTCGACGAGGACGTCGTAGCCGAGGTTTTCGGTCAGCCGGCCCGTGAGGCGCGCGGAGACGTCATACTCCCGGTGGTCCCACCGCCAGTCCCGGTTGCCGTGGCCGGCGAAGCGGTGCGCAACGACGAACCAGTCGTCCAGGTCGAAGTCCGTGCCGGCCGTGCGGTTGATGGCTCCCAAGAGGTCATCGTTCGGCCTGAACACGAACGAGCCGACCGACGGAGCGTAGCGGAACGCCCCATCGCCGAGCGTGAGGTTCGCGTCCACGTGGAGGAGGGCTTCTTCTCCGACCGGATGCTCGAGGTTGAGGATCGCGCTCTGCTGGTCATAGCGCACGGTGTTCCACATGATCGCCCCGTAGGCGAAACCGCAGCCCTTGTCGCCTGGCGGGACGGGGGGCCCGGGAGGGTCGGCGAGCGGGCCGGTATAGCCTTTCGCCGGGTCGCACTCCCCGAGCGGGACGGACCGGATGCCGGTCGTCCTGCCATGCTCCCTCTCGACGACCCAGACCGTATTGCCGCCGACACTCACGTTCCGCGCCTCGTCGAACGCGCCGCCGTCCGTCCACTCGGAGCGGCTGTGCTCCCGGCTCCGCGCGGCGATCTCCTCGCGACCGAGGACGTCCACGCCGACCGTCATGCGCCCCTCGCCGACCGCGCCGCCCCAGAAGGCGCTCCCCTGCCAGCCGTCGCCGCCGTCCCGGGTCGGCATCCGCGCAACCGCCCGCACCTCGACGCCGTCGAGGTCGTTTCGCAGCACGATGTTGAGCGCGCCGCGAACGGCGGAGCCGCCGAGGGTGCCGAGGGATTCGCCGCTCAGGAGCTCGATGCGCTCGATGGCCGAGAGCGGCAGGGTATCCAGATCGCTCGCGGTGGTGGCGTAGGGCCGGCCGTTGACCAGGACGAGCAACGACTGACCTCCGGTGAGAAAGTACCGGATGATGCCGGTATCGAGCAGCTCCTCGAGCGTCTGGGCGCCGGAACGCTCGATGAAGTCCCGCTCGTACTTGGCGACGACACGGGGGGCGGGCGCAAATGGGCCGGCGTGGGCCGCATTCGCCGCCAGCGCGGCGACAACGGCAAGCAAAGCCAAAAGGGTCTTCATCGAAACTCTCTCTCTGCCTCAGCTATCGCAATTGAATCCATGAATCTGCCGCCGCGCAACTCCCAATCTGCCGAAAAAAGCAAGATGTTGCAGTGCTACGGCGCCGGCGTGACCCTGGCGGTGGGCCAGGAGAGACGCGCGGGAGCACGGAATCCTTGCGTCAGCGTAGCCAGCCACGGAGAATACAGTTGGTAACAGAACATGCAACTTGATGAAAAATAATCAAAATTCTTTCAATTCCCAAGATCGATACCGGCTTGGAGTCGACGTCGGCGGGACCTTCACCGACATCGTGCTGATGTCTCCGGGAGGCCGGGCGGTCCCGAAGAAGGTCCTCTCCTCGCCGCCGCACTTCAATGCCGCCATCCGGCGGGGGGTGGCCGAGGCGCTCGCCGAGAACGGGGTGGCGGCGTCGGCGGTCCGGTCCTTCACCCACGGGGCGACGGTGGCGACCAACGCCATCATCACCCGGAGCGGCGCCGCCATCGGCCTCATCACCACCGAGGGCTTCCGCGACGTCCTCGAGATCCGCCGCATGCGGATGCACAAGCTCTACGACATTCACTGGGAGAAGCCGCCGCCCCTCGTGGCCCGGCACCTTCGCCGGGAGGTGCCATCGCGGGTGGACCCGCGGACCAGGTGAGGACTCTCCCCTCGACGAGTCCGCGGTACGGGCGGCGATCGAGCGCCTCCTCGACGAGGACGTCGACTCGCCGGTCGGCGCTTCCCGAGGGCGTCACCCGCGAGTGGGCCCTCCTGATCCGCGAGGGTTTCGTCCGCGCCCTCCTTCGACCTTCATCAGCAGCGGGGGCAAGAGGAAGAAATCGGCGAGAAGCGCGAGCGCGATGACGAGGGCGGTGAGCTTGCCCATCCCCGAGTTCAGCTCGAAGCTGGAAAGGCTCACCACGACGAAGCCCGCCACGAGCACCACGGAGGTCGTGAGCAACGCGCGGCCCACGGTGCGGAACGCGACCCGCACCGCATCCGGTGGCGCACAGCCGAGCTCGCGCCGGGCCCGCCGGTACTTGCTGAGGAAGTGCACCGTGTCGTCGACCACGATGCCGAGGGTCATGGCGGTGACCAACGACAGGGAGATCCCCACCTC
>JAJECB010000451.1 GCA_022822245.1 Gammaproteobacteria bacterium | reverse complement strand
GTCGAGCGCGCGCAGCCGCTCGTCGCCGTCGTTCGCGCCGAGGGCGGGGCCCTTCACGAACTTGGTGAGGCTGATCATCATGTCGTACTGGCTGGTGCCGCCCGGTGCCATGAGCTTCGCCAGCGTGTCGGTGGGCGAGACGTAGGGCGCGTTCTCGACCTTCGCCCCGGACAACTCCTCGACGATCGGCCGGGCCGCGTCGGGGATGAACACCCCGGGCATGATCGCGACGACGGAGTCGGACTGGGCGCTCGCCGGCGTCAGCGGGAGGGTTCCCGCGGCGAGCCCCGCGAGACCGGCGGTGCCCGCGCCCCGGAGGAACGCACGGCGATCGGCTGGTTGCCCGCCCACCAGGCGGGCGAGTTCGGACTTGGGCTTGTTCATGACTTCTCCTGGCTCCTTGTGTCGTGGTTTATCTCGGTGAAAGCGCGCGCTCGGGACTGCGCCCGGCCGGTCCGCTCCAGGTCGCCGCCCGGCGCGCCGCGCGGCTCATGAACACGAACCCGATGAGCGAGCTGAAAATCGAGATGACGATGATGAGCACCGCCATCGCGGGCAACTGCGGCGCGAGCTCGTCGACGATGAGCCCCCAGAACTGGACTGGAATGGTGCGATCGAATCCGGTCACGAAGATCGTGCGGATGAACTCGTCGAACGAGAGGCTGAACGAGAACAGCAGGGTCGCGAGCACGCCGGGCCGGACGATGGGGAACACGATGCGGGTGAAGATCTTCCACGGGGGCGCCCCGAGGTCCATGGCCGCTTCCTCGAGCGCGCGGTCGAAGCCGTGCAGGCGCGGGTAGAGGGTGAGGAACGCGAATGGCAGCACCCAGTTCACGTGGGCCACGAGGACGGTGGTGTAAAGCGATGATCGTACCCCGGAATAGCCGAAGAAGATGAGCAGCACGATGCCGCCGATGATGCCCGGAATGATGATCGGAACGAGGATGAGATAGAGGATGATCGTCTTGCCCCGGAACGGGTGGCGGAACCCCATCGCGAGGGCGAGGGCGAGCGAGGTCGCGATGCCGGCCGCGAGGACGCCGACGCCGAGGCTGTTGCCGAGCGCCTTGACGAGGGCGGGGCTCTCGAACACGACGCCGTACCAGTGGGTGGTGAAGCCGGTGAACGGGAACCCGACGATCTCGGACTCGTTGAACGAGAGCAGCACGATCATCAGCAGCGGGCCGTAGAGGAAGAAGTAGAAGACCCCCGCGTAGATCCAGAGCGCGGTCCGGTAGCCGCCGTACGGGCGGCGGGTGCGGGGGGCGGCGCCCTGCCCGGCGAGCGTTCCGCGACCGGCGGTGTGCGGAGTCATCGGCTAGGTGTCCCGCCCGCCGGTGAACACCTGCTGCACCCCGATCCAGCGCGAGCTCGCGAGCAGCAGCACGAGCACGATCGCGACCAGGGTGAGCGAGAGCGCGGACCCGAAGGCCCAGTTGTTGTTGGCGAGGAACTGGCTCGCGATCACGTTGCCGTACATGATTCCCGACGCGCCGCCGAGGAGCTGCGGGGTCACGAACGCGCTCACCGAGAGCAGGAAGACCATGATGCAGCCGGAGAGCACCCCCGGCCAGCTCAAGGGAAGGATGACCCGCCGGAAGACGGCCGCGGGTCGGGCGCCGAGGTCGGTCGCGGCCTCGATGAGGGCGGGGTCGATCTTCTCCAGGGACAGGTAGATGGGCAGGGTCATGAACAGGGTGTAGACGTACACCAGCCCCACGAACACCGCCCCCTCGTTGAACAGCAGCCAGTCGAGCGGCTGGTCGATGATCCCGAGGGCGAGGAGGGTGTTGTTGATCGCGCCGTTGCGCCCGAGGATGGGCAGCCAGACGAAGGCCCGGATGACGTAGCTCGTCCAGAACGGCAGGAACATCATCAGCACGAAGAGGGCCTTGCGCATCCCCGTGAGGCGCGAGAGGAGATACGCGACGGGATACGAGATGACGAGGGTCATCGCGGTCGTCATGAGCGCGATCCGCAGCGTCTTGAAGAGCTGGTCGCGGTAGAGCTCGGTGACGATGACGCGGGCGTAGTTCCCGAACTGGAAGTCCGGGCTGGTGCCGAACATCGTCGATGTCCAGAACGACATCATCAGCATGAAGAGGAGGGGAGCGAGGCCGAAGGCGACGAGCCAGAGCACCCCGGGGCCGAGCAGCCAGACCGGGCGTCCGATCGGCCTCACCCCGCTCTCCTTCGCCCGCCCCCGTGTTCCCGCCCGCGGCCTTGGCCCCGACCCCGGCTCCGGCTCCGGACCGAGCCGCGTCCCCGCTCGCGCCGGCTCGGCCGCGTGCTTCACTCCGCCCGCTCCCGATGCCGGGCGCGGAGGAGACCGGTCGCCTCGGCGTCGACGGCCATCGCCGCGGGGTCGATGACGACGCCGTAATCCTCCTCGGCTCGCTCGATCGACACGTAGCCCTGCTCGACGTCGGCGAGAACGCGTTCGGGCTCCCGCGCGAACGGGTCGCCGTAGCCGCCGCCGCCGCTCAGCACGAAGCGCATCCGGTCGCCGGGGGCGAGGCGCCGGTAGACGCCGTGGTCGACCGGCTCGCCGTTGTGCCAGAGTCCGCTCCCGCGCCCGTTCCCGCCGCCGCGCCGGCCGAACACCGGGAAGGTGCCGTCCTCGGTGCGGCCGCTCAGGCGCACCGAGCTCTCGACGTCGCGGGCGAGCTCGGTGCCCCCGTCGAGGATGGCGAATTCGACCTCCTGCCCGACCCCGCCCCGGTTGCGGCCGGGACCGCCCGAATCGGTTCGGAGCTCCTTTCGCAGATAGTACATCCGCGCCTCGTTCTCGGTGACCTCGACGGGAATGTTGCGCGTGTTGTTGGGGAAGCAGAGGCAGGCATAG
>JAJECB010000354.1 GCA_022822245.1 Gammaproteobacteria bacterium | reverse complement strand
ACCTTGTTCGCGAGCTCGCGGGGGATCGCGTCGCGAAACCCGATGTGCAGGGTGCCGATCCGCATCGGGGCCGGGGCGGTGAAGGTGCCGAAGTAGGTGACGGAGTCTCCCTTCGCGACCTCCTTCACGTACTCGATCCGGGCCTTCATGGAGAGCACCTGGCGAAGCTCCAGCCCGGATTCCGCGTCGCCGTCGAACGGATGGACCCCGTAGAGGCACATCGCCGGGCGCACCATGTCGAGCCAGGCGCCGGGGTCGTGGAAGACGGCGTTGGTGCTGGCGATGCTGCGGAACGGGATCTCGACGCCGCGCCGCTCGACCTCCCCGCACACCGCCTTGAAGCGATCGAGCATCTCGCGGTCGCGGTCCGGGTGCTGCATGAAGCTCGAGAACAGGCCGGCGACCCGGACGTTCGGCATCGCGGCGATCCGCTCGATGAGATCGGGCGCGAGGTCGTGGCGCACGCCGACCCGGCGAAGGCCGGTGTCGACCTTCACGAAGACCTGCGCGATCCGTCCCCGGCGGCGTCCCGCCGCATCGAGCGCGAGCGCCGCCTCCTCGGTGAACACCGCCATCGTCAGTCCCTGCTCGACGACGCGGTCGCACTGCGCGTCGGTGAACAGGACGTCCATCACCAGCACCTCGCACTCGATGCCGGCGGCGCGCAGCCGTTCGGCCTCCAGGAGCTTCGCGACCATCACCCAGCGCACGCCCTCGTCCACCAGGTGCGCGGTGACGGGGACGAGTCCGTGCCCGTAGGCGTCGTTCTTCACCACCGGCATCACCTCCACCTCCGGCCCCACCCGTTCCCGGATGCGGGCGAGGTTGAAGCTCAAGCTGTCGAGGTCGAGCTCGATCCAGGACGAATGCTCGTCGAGCCGGCGGGTGATTTCGGCGGCGTCCGGCTGGGATTGGAACCAGGCATGGGTATGGGACATCGGCGTTGATCCGTTCATCGCGGGGGCGCAGACTGAGGATATCCGCATCCCGGTTCACGGGCGACCCGCGATGTTTCCGGCGGGCGCCGATGCTCGCGCTCCGTACCCGCGAGCGGGAGACGCCAGCTGATGGCCGAACCGGCGATGCGCAACCGGCATCGGGAACCGCGTGGCGTCCGGAGCCCACCGCTGCCGTCGGGTGCCGGATCACACCCGCGCCGATCCATGGAGGGACCTTGAGACCCGACCGCTACCATCTCCGGTCGCCGTGGGCCCTCGCCGTCCTCCTGCTGGCGGGCGTTCTCGCCGCGACGACGGCAGACGCGGGCCTGTACCGCGTCACCTGCAAGGGCATCCACAAGCTGTCCTCGGACGCGACCGGCGACTCCTGTGCCGAGAGCGGCATGCTCAACGACGCGGAGGGCCGATTCCTGCCCAGCATCTCCGAGGCGGTTGCGGACCTCGGAAGCGGCGTCCTCGCCGCCACCGCCGGCGGCGGTTCGATCCGCGGTGTCGGCTACGGAGGTCGCGAAGCGACGTCCGTGCTCATCGAGCGATTCCGGCTCGGCGGATCGTGGACCGGGACGATGCCCGTCGAGATCACCATGAAGCTCCGCTACCGGTTCGAGGGCGACGGGGAATCTCGGCTCGGGGCATTGCTCCGAAGCTCCATACCCCGGGAATTCCGGGCGGTGCACCAGGCCGCGATGTGGGTGTACTACACGGGCCTCGGCGGCCCGGTGGTGCTCGAGGGCCTCACCAGGGGCCGGTTCGAGCAGCCGGCCGACGGCGCCATCGCGAACGGCACGACCATCGAGCTGAAGGTCACCCAGAACATCGACGCGGCGAAGCCCGATCTCGAGATTCGCGCCGATCTCATCGCCTACGCGATGCCCAACCTGGGATCGTTCGAGGAATCCCTCACCTCGCTCGTGCAGGCGCAGGGCGAGATCGAGGTCACCGCGCCCTGCCCCTTTCGCATCGAGGCTCCCTCGCACATGATCGGCTGGAACGCCAGGATCGCGAGCGACCGGGCCCGGGAGCCGGACTTCCGGTGCTGACGGGACGGCGCGAGCGCGGAGCGTCCACGAAATGCAACCCTTGCGGAAGCTGATTGAACGGACCGGGGCAGACACGATGAACGACAGAACCACGGTGGTGATTCAGGGCGTCGATTCCGCCGGCGAGGTGCCCGGCATCGAGGCGATCGAGGCCGATGCCGCGTTCCGGTGCGCGAGCGGCTTCGAAGTTCTGTGCGAAGCGCTGCCCGGTGCCGAGGTCGTGCTGGGATGGAACTTCCGGGCCGACGACCTCGCGCACGCCTTCGACCGGGCCGACCGGCTGCGGTGGATCCAGTGGGGGGGTGCCGGGGTGGACGCGACCCTGTTCCCGGCCCTGGTCGAGAGCGACGTCACCCTCACCAACGTTCGCGGCGTGTTCGATCAGCCGATGGCGGAGTACACGCTGGGCATGATCCTCGGCTTCGCCAAGGACTTCCGCGGGAGCTACGACCGCCAGCGTGAACGGAAATGGTCGTATCGCCTGAACGAGCGGATTGCGGGCACGAAAGCGCTGGTGGTCGGCGCCGGCAGCATCGGACGGGCCATCGCCCGCACGTTGCGGGCGGCCGGCATCGAGGTCGAGGGCGTCGGGCGCACCGCGCGCGACGGCGACCCCGATTTCGGCCGGGTGCACGCCAACGAGGACCTGAACCGCGTCCTCGGGTCCACGGACTGGGTGGTGCTGATCGCGCCGCTCACGGGGCAGACCCGCGGCATGTTCGACGCTTCACGATTCGCGGCGATGAAGCCCACCGCGCGATTCTTCAACCTGGGCCGCGGGGCGCTGGTCGACGAGCCGGCGATGATCGAGGCCCTGGAGAACGGGGTCATCGCCGGAGCGGGCCTCGACGTCTTCACCGAGGAGCCGCTGCCGGCCGAGAGTCCGCTGTGGGGGATGGAGAACGTGTTCGTCTCGCCGCACATGTCCGGCGACTACCAGGGTCACAAGAAGACCATGGCGGACGTGTTCATCGACAACTTCCGGCGCTTCCGCGCGGGAGAGCCGCTGGTGAACGTCGTCGACAAGCGGCTCGGGTTCGTACCCCGGTAGCGGCCGAAGCGGCGCTTCGAGTCGGCACTGCGGCTGCGGGCGCGCGGTCCGTCACGCGGTGCCGCGAGGCACCGGTCCGGCTCCCGTCCTCAACCCTTCCGCGAACTCCAGCACCACGCGCGCGAGGCCTTCCTTGTCCGCGTCGGCCCGCATCAGCGTCGGGGCGACGCGGACGGGGCGGGCGAATCCGGCGGCGTCGGCCGCATCCGCGCAGTCGATGACCCATGCGTCGACCAGATCCCCGTAGTGGCGCTCGATGGCGCGGTTCGAGACCTCGAGCCCGAGCTCGCGCATCATCTTCGCGGTGGGGCCCTTGACGGCGCGGCCTCCGACGATTGGCGATACGCCGATCACCGGCGCCGCGACGGCGCGGATCGCGGCTCTCGTTCCGGGCACGGCGAGGATCGGGTCGATGCTGATGAAGGGGTTGGACGGGCAGACGACCACGCACCGGAGCGAGTCGTGCGCGAGCGCTTCGAGCACGGCGGCGCACGGTCGCGCGCTCTCCGCGCCCTCGAACTCGAAGCCATCTACCACCGGCTCGCACCGGTCGCGCACGAAGTAGTGCTGAAACGCGAGCCGGCTGCCCGGCGTCCGAGCCACGGTG
>JAJECB010000030.1 GCA_022822245.1 Gammaproteobacteria bacterium | reverse complement strand
CCGGAGGGGCACCTCCTCGACCGCCACGACCCCGGCCGCTCCTTCGGCGTCGAACGCCTCGACGAGGTCCGGGAGGCACCCGGGCACCATCAGGTCGTCCGGGAGCACCACCGCGAACGGCTCCTCGCCTACCGCCTCGCGCGCGCACCAGACGGCGTGCCCGAGCCCGAGCGGCTGTCCCTGGGGCACGAAGACGAGGCGGACCTCCGGGGGAACGAGCGCGCGCGCGGCATCGAGCCGCTCGCCGCCCGCCCCCGTCTCGACCTTGCCGGCAAGCTCCGGCGCGGGCCCGAAGTGGGCCTCGAGGGTCGGCCCGGAGCGATCGGTCACGAAGATGAGGTCCGAGATGCCGGCCGCCACCGCCTCCTCCACCGCGTACTGGACGAGCGGCCGATCGACCACCGGCAGCATCTCCTTCGGCACCGCGCGGGTCATGGGCAGCATGCGGGTCCCGAGCCCGGCGACCGGGAACACCGCCTTCGATACCCGCCCCGTCATCGCGGGCACCCGCGGGCGGCGGGCGGCGGGCGCGGGAATGCTCCACGGCGGGCCACGTTGCGCGCGCAATCCCGGGACATCAGCGCCCCACCCCGCAGTACCGGAATCCGAGCGCGCGCATCGCGTCCGGCTCGTAGACATTGCGAAGGTCGACGAAGACCCGCCCCCGCATGGAGTCCCGGACCCGCTCGAGGTCGAGCCCCCGGTAGGCGTTCCACTCGGTCATGAGCACCACCGCATCGGCGCTCTCCGCGACCTCGTAGGGGTCCGCGCAGAACCGCACCGCTTTCGGGAGCCGGGCCGCCGCCTCGCCCATGCCCTGGGGGTCGTGCACCCGCACCTTCGCCCCTTCGTCGATGAGAGGCGGCAGCACGTGGAGCGAGGGAGCCTCGCGCATGTCGTCGGTCTCGGGCTTGAACGTCAGGCCGAGCACCCCGATGCGCTTGCCCCCCACGTTCCCGTCGAGCGCGCCGCGGATCTTGTCGCGCATGCGTCCGCGCTGGGCATCGTTGACCGCGATCGTCGCCTCGACGATCCGCGCCGGCACGTCCCGCTCCCTGGCGATTCGGGCGAGCGCCGTGATGTCCTTCGGAAAGCACGAGCCGCCGAAGCCGGGCCCGGGGTGGAGGAACCGGCGCCCGATGCGCCGATCGAGGCCCATGCCCCTCGCCACTGCGTGCACGTCGGCCCCCGTCGCCTCGCACAGCGCCGCGACCTCGTTGATGAAGCTCACCTTGGTCGCGAGGAAGGCGTTGCACGCGTACTTGGTGAGCTCCGCGCTCTCGATCCCGGTCGCGAGGATCGGGGTCTCGATGAGGTTGAGGGGGCGATAGAGCTCGCGCAGCAACCCCTCCGCCCGGGCGCTCTCCACCCCGAGCACGATCCGGTCGGGGCGCATGAAGTCCTCGATCGCCGACCCCTCCCGGAGGAACTCGGGGTTGGAGGCCACGTCGAAATCCGCATCGGGACGGGCGTCCTTCACCAGCCGCCGGACCTCGCGGGCGGTGCCGACGGGTACCGTCGACTTGGTCACGATCACCGTGTAGCCGCGAAGATGCGACGCGAGCGTCGCCGTCGCCTCGTACACGTGCCGGAGATCGGCGTGGCCGTCGCCGCGCCGTGCCGGGGTGCCGACCGCGATGAACACGAGGTCCGCCGCCCCGACCTCGGGCCCCGGGCCGATCGTGAACCGGAGTCGCCCGGAGGCGGCGTTGCGTCCGACGAGGTCCTCGAGCCCCGGCTCGTAGAGTGGAATCTCCCCCGCCCGGAGCCGGTCCACCCGGTTCTCGTCGGCGTCCACGCACGTCACGTCCGCCCCGAACTCGGCGAAGCACGCGCCGGACACGAGCCCGACGTAGCCGGCCCCGACCATGACCACCCGCATGGGGCACGCTAGCCCGGAAATCTCACCAACTTTCGTCGCGAGGGCGCCGAGACGGCGCTGTGAATGGCCGCACGGACCGAAAGACGCTGAAGGCGTAGCTGACACTACGTCGAAGCGGCTTGCGGGCGTACGGCCAGTCACAGCGCATGGATCGGCGTCCGCTAGCTAAGAAGTTGGTGAGATTTCCGGGCTCTCCCGGATCAGCACTCGCCCGGGAGAACGGGACGGGTCAGGCGTCGGTAACGCACCCTTCCGACGCGTCCCGGACGGTCTTGATGTACTTGTGGAGGGTTCCCTGCGAGACCTTGTAGGACGGCATGGACCACGCGGCCCGGCGGCGCTGGAGCTCCTCGTCGCTCACATCGACGTCGAGCCGGCTCTCGACCGCGTCGATGGTGATCACATCCCCGTCCTCGACGAGGGCGATCGGCCCCCCTTCCTGGGCCTCCGGCACGACGTGGCCGATGATGAAGCCGTGCGAGCCGCCGGAGAAGCGCCCGTCGGTGATGAGCGCGACGTCGGAACCGAGCCCCGCCCCCATGATGGCCGAGGTCGGAGTCAGCATCTCCGGCATGCCGGGGCCGCCCTTGGGCCCCTCGAAGCGGATCACGATGACGTCGCCCTTCCCGATCCGGCCTTCCTCGAGGGCGGCCAGCATGTCCTCTTCGGAGTCGAACACGCGGGCGGGACCCGAGAAGTGCTGCCCCTCCTTGCCCGTGATCTTGGCCACCGCGCTGCCTGGAGCGAGGTTTCCCCGGAGGATCCGGATGTGCCCGCGCGGGTTGATGGGTTCCGCGAGCGGCCGGATGATCGGCTGCCCCTCGGCAAGGCCGGCGCACTCGGCGAGGTTCTCCGCCACCGTGCGCCCGGTCACCGTCATGCAGTCGCCGGTGATGAGCCCTTCGTCGAGCAGGTACTTCATGACCGCCGGAGTGCCGCCGATCCGGTGCATGTCCTCCATCACGTACTGCCCGCTCGGCTTGAGATCGGCGATGTAGGGGATCCGGTTGCTCACCGCCTGGAAGTCGTCGACCGAGAGCGGCACCTCCACCGCCCGGGCCATCGCGATGAGATGGAGCACCGCGTTGGTCGACCCGCCGAGGGCCATGACCACCACCATCGCGTTCTCGAACGCTTCCCGGGTCATGATGTCGCGGGGCTTGAGATCCTTCTCGAGCAGGTGGTGGACCGCCGCGCCGACCCGGTAGCACTCGTCGAGCTTCTCCTCGTCCACGGCCGGGATCGAAGAACTGTAGGGAAGCGACATGCCCATCGCCTCGATCGCCGAAGCCATCGTGTTGGCGGTGTACATCCCCCCGCACGCTCCGGCCCCGGGACACGCGTTTCGCACGATGTCGAAGCGCTCCGACTCGTCGATGGTGCCCGCGAGGTACTGGCCGTAGGACTGAAAGGCGTTGACGATGTCGACCGGCTTGTCGCCCGAGATCCTTCCCGCCCTGATGGTGCCCCCGTAGACCATCAGGGCGGGCCGGTTCATCCGCCCGATCGCCATCATCACGCCCGGCATGTTCTTGTCGCAGCCCGGGATGGAGACGTTGGCGTCGTACCACTGCCCGCAGGTCACCGTCTCGATGGAATCGGCGATGAGGTCACGCGACTGCAGCGAGTAGCTCATGCCCCGCGTGCCCATCGAGATGCCGTCGCTCACCCCGACGGTGTTGAACCGGAATCCGATGAGCCCCGCGGCTTCCACTCCTTCCTTCACCTTTTCCGCGAGGTCGAGGAGATGCATGTTGCAACTGTTGCCCTCGTACCAGACGCTCGCGATCCCGACCTGCGGCTTGTCCATGTCGGCCTCGGTGAGGCCGGTCGCGTAGAGCATCGCCTGGGAAGCGCCCTGGGAGCGGGGCTGGGTGATGCGGGAGCTGTATCGGTTCATTCCCATCGGGTCTCTCCTACTCTCCTACCACCCCGCGGACGGGGCGCACGGTGTTCCAATGCTTGCAACCGGGACACTGCCAATGCAGGGAGCGGGCCGCGAATCCGCAGTGCCGGCACTGGTAGACGGCGCGATCGTTCATCAACTGCGCCAGCAGTCCCTTCATCACGTCGAGCTGATCCGGCACCTCGGCGGATACCTCGGCCAGCACCTCGGCCGACGCGGTGTCCGAGGCGAAGTCGAGCAGCCGGTCGAACCCGCGCACGGTGGGGCGCTTCGCGAGCGCGTCGAGCAGGAAGTGGATCGCGGACGAGTTGCCCCGCTCCTCGCGGATCATCTCCGCGAGGGCCAGCATCACGGTCATTCCACCATAGCGCTCCAGGACCCGCTCGAGGTATCCGCGCGCCGCTTCCCGGCGGCCGAGCTTGTCGAAGCACCTCCGGATCCGGCCGATGACCTCGGGCAGGTAGTCCGCATCCTGGTCCTCGATCCGGCGATACGCGGTGAGCGCGAGGTCATAGCTCCCCTGCGAGCTCAGGATGTCGCCTTCGTGCAGGCTCGCCCGCGCGCACGCGGGATGGGCCTCGCGCGCGGCCTGCAGAAGGGTCAGGGCCTCGTCCTTGGCTCCAAGGGTGAGCGACTTGAGGGCCCCTTCGCAGAGGTATTGCGAGACCACCGCGCCCTGCTCCGTTCCGGTGGCGTCGGCGAGCTCCATGGCGGTGCTCCGGGCCTGCTCCCAGTCCTTCTCCTGCTCGTAGATGTCGAGCAGATGACGCAATGCCTGCACCCGGTGAGCCTTCGCTCCCACGAGATCGCGGTAGATGTCCTCGGCCCGGTCGAGCACCCCCGCGCTGAGGTAGTCCTGGGCCAGCTCCAGATGGGCCTCGAGCCGCAGGTCGTCGGTCAGGGCGGGGCGCGCGACGAGGTTCTGATGCAGCCGGATCGCGCGGTCGACCTCGCCCCGGCGACGGTACAGGTTGCCGAGGGCGAGCTGGGTCTCCGCGGTCTCCTCGTCGATCTCGAGGACCTTGATGAAGACCTCGATCGCGCGATCCGGCTGGTCGTTCAGCAGGTAGTGAAGGCCTCGGAAATAGTCCGGAGTCAGCCGCCGGCCCGTGCCCTCGGAGCGCCGGGCGGCATACCATCCGGAGGCCGCCGCTACGGGCAGCAGCAGCCAGAGCAGCTCGAACATCATCGCGAGGCCGAAATCGGGCCCGTCATCCGTCCGGGGAGGAGAGGCGCCCCGCGCCCCGGTCGACGCGTTCGCGCAACGCCCGGCCGGGCTTGAAGTGGACCACGTGCTTGTCGGGAAGGGCGACCGCGGCCCCGGTCCGGGGGTTGCGGCCCATGCGGCTCGGCCGGAACCGAAGCGAGAAGCTGCCGAATCCGCGCACCTCGATGCGTTCTCCCTCGGCGAGGCTCCGGCTCATCAGCTCCAGCATCGACCGCACCGCCAGCTCGAC
>JAJECB010000028.1 GCA_022822245.1 Gammaproteobacteria bacterium | reverse complement strand
ACCCATCGTCCAGCCGCCGTTGCAATTCCTCCAAGTCCCGCGACTTCGACGCAGTCGTGGGGGCGACGCCAGCCGCCTCGTCGTCGAAGAAATCGACGGCCTGCGCCTGCCTCCCGAAGGCCGCTTCCAGGTCATGCCAGGTGAGCGACCACACCAGGAATCCCGCCCGCACGAGGGCCATCCGTTTCGCCGAGTCCTGGTCCGTCGATTCGCGGTGATACTGGAAGCCGTCCATGAAGACCGCGACCGGCGGGGCTTCCGCCGCCCGTGTTGGCCGGATAAGGAAGTCCGGGCGGCTCGCGTCAGTCCCTTTCTCTTTCCGTTCCGAGCTCGGCGACGGCGGCATCGCACCACGGTTCCGATCGATTGATCGTGCGCCTCACTTGGCCGCCTCCTCGAGCCAGTTTTCTACCCGCAGTCCGGGCACGCGTCCGAATTCCCCTTCATTGTTCGTGACGAGGGTAGCGCCGGCACTTCGAGCGTGGGCCGCGATCAGGAGGTCGTTTGCCCCGATCGGCCGGCCGCGCGACACGAGGGCATGCCGGATCTCCCCGTAGTGAACGCCCGCCGCCGCATCGAAGGGGAGGATGTCGAGGTCAAGGCAGAAGGCTTCAATCTCCCGGGTGTTCTCTTCGACGCGAGCCGAGTGCGCCGCGCCGTATCGAAGCTCGGCGTGGGTAACGGCGGAGATGCAGATCCCGCTCGAGTTCGCTTCAAACCGCGTTCGAAGCGTCTCGTCGCGCTCGTTGATGAGGTAGATGCAGATGTCCGTATCCAGCATGAACATCATCGCATCTCGTCTCGCTCCTCGAGGGGAGGCTGGCGCCGCTCCGGCAAGCGTCCGCGGGCCGGCGAGTCGAAGAATGCTGACCAGTTCTTTCCGCGCGGACGCAGCGTGACCGAGTCTCCCTCCTTGATCACCTCGACCTCGGAGGTCTTGAACCGGCATGCCGCGGGCAGGCGAACCGCCTGGCTGCGTCCGCTCCAGAACACTTTGGCGACACCACGGAAGTCGGGGGGCTTGGGCATGGTGGGATCCTCAAGATGCACTATCTCATGATAGCTATCAATCTCGATTTCTCAAGTGATGCGACCATCGGCCGGGTCGGTCGCATCGCTCTCGACACCTGATCCCGCGCCCACCATCGCGCAGGCGACCTTGAGCCGCGGCTCGCGTTCGGTCGACATGATGTCCTGGCCCGGAAAATTCACCGATGTCCTGCTGCGGACGCCAATCTGCTCGCGGTAGCGGGCCGTACTCCCGAAAGCCGCTTCGACGTAGTGTAGGCTACGCCTTCAGCGTCTTTCGGTCCGTGCGGCCCACTACCACAAGCATCTTGGCGCCCTCGCGACGAACTTCGGTGATTTTTTCCGGGCTAGATCCAATCCAGGTAGTCGTCGAAGACCTGTCATCGAACGACAACAGCGAGACGAGGCGCTCGCGCTGGAATGCGATATCGACCCACTCGCAGACGAGCGGATGGCTCCGAACCGACGGGAGCGGGACGAGGGCAGGGAAGGTTCGAACGCGCGCGAGTCGCGACCAACAGCAGGGTGCGAAGCCCGGCGGTGGGTGGCTCAGCCGTTGCGGTAGACGTAGCTGTAGGCGTTGATCGCGGGGACGCCGCCAAGGTGCGCGTAGAGCACCTTCGAGCCGGCGGGGAAGAAGCCCTTGCGGGCGAGGTCGATGAGGCCCTGCATCGATTTCCCCTCGTACACCGGGTCCGTCATCATCCCCTCGGTGCGCGCGCAGAGGCGGATGGCGTCGTTCGTCTCCGCAGACGGGATCCCGTAGGCGGGGTAGGCGTAGTCCTCGATGAGGACGAGGTCGTCGTCGGCGATCGCGCGGCCGAGCCCGACGAGGTCGGCCGTGCTCCTCGCAATGTCGAGCACCTGGGTGCGGGTCTGCGCCAGGGTCGCGGAGGCGTCGATCCCGATGACGTTGCGGGCGCGCCCGTCCTTGGCGAATCCGACCAGCATCCCCGCGTGCGTCGAGCCCGTCACGGTGCAGACGATGACGTAGTCGAAGCGGACCCCCATCTCCGCCTCCTGCGCGCGCACTTCCTCCGCGAAGCCGACGTAGCCGAGGCCGCCCAGCCGATGCACCGAGGCGCCGGCCGGAATGGGGTAGGGCTTCCCGCCCTTCGCCTTCACGTCCTGAAGGGCGCGCTCCCAGCTCTCGCGGATCCCGATGTCGAAACCCTCGTCGACGAGCTCGATCTCCGCTCCCATCACCCGGCTCATGAGGATGTTCCCGACCCGGTCGTAGACCGCGTCCTCGAACGGCACCCAGCTCTCCTGGACAAGGCGGCACTTCATGCCGAGCTTGGCCGCGACCGCCGCGACCTGCCGGGTGTGGTTCGACTGGACGCCGCCGATGGTGACGAGGGTGTCCGCGTTCGAGGCGATGGCGTCGGGGACGATGTACTCGAGCTTGCGGATCTTGTTGCCGCCGAAGGCAAGCCCCGAGTTGCAGTCGTCGCGCTTCGCCCAGACCTCGACCTCGCCGCCAAGCGCCTCCGAGAGCCGGCCGAGCCGCTCGATCGGCGTCGGCCCGAACATGAGCGGATAGCGTTCGAACTTCTCGAGCATCGTCGTCCTCCGTCTCCCCTGCGGTCCACGCCCGCTTCGGATCCCGGCGCGAGGACCCTTCAGGGTTGAGTCTGCATCCGTTACGCTCCAGAATGCCTTACC
Organism: Gammaproteobacteria bacterium; assembly: GCA_022822245.1. The sequence goes on along the minus strand of JAJECB010000028.1, from coordinate 34,470 downwards.
TGAAAGTAAGGAATCAAGGATCTTGTAATGCAGTCGACCATCACGAGCAAGGGCCAGGTGACGGTTCCCAAGCCAATTCGAGACCGACTCCACCTGAAGGCGGGGGACAAGATGGACTTCGTTCTCGAAGATGAAGGCTGTGTGCGGGTCACCCCCGTCAACGTTTCGGTTACGTCGCTCAAGGGCATGGTGCCGAAACCCGCAGTCCCGGTCAGTCTCGAGGAGATGGACGCAGCCATCGCCAGGGAAGCCGCTCGCAAGCGATGATCGGTCTGGACACCAATGTCCTCGTGCGCTACATCGTTCAGGACGACCCCGAACAGGCGGAGGCGGCGGAACGACTCATCGAGGAGGCGTGTACGAGGCAGTCTCCCGGGTATGTCGGGGTGCCGGTGCTGGTGGAACTGGTGTGGGTCCTGACTGCCGCCTACCGACATGACCGGCCGATGGTCGCTTCGGTGATCCGTCAGCTTCTCCGAACCGCCGAACTCCTGGTCGAGGATCGAGAGACCGCGTGGTCCGCGCTGCGCGAGTTCGAATCAGGCGGGGCCGACTTTGCGGACTGCCTGATTGGACATCGCAACCGCGCGCGGGGTTGTGACCGCACGTATACCTTCGATCGGGGCGCGGCCCGCGGGCACCACTTCGCGCTCGTTCCCTGATTCGGTTCGGTTCGCCCGCGTCCTCCGGTGCGCCGGACCAGCGGGCACGAACTCAGCTCACGCGGGCGAACTTGGAGGCGGGGGTCAGCACCACCTCCGCGAGGGGCGCGGCCCTGAGCGATGCGAGGCGGCGCTCGTCGGGCGCATCGCCGTACGAGGTGGTCCGCTGGCGCGGGGTGCGGCCGAGGGAGCGGATCGCCTCCTCCATCGCCGCCGGGGGCATCTCCTGCCCGTGCGCGGCGCCCGCCGCCCGCGAGATGCTCTCGTTCATGAGGGTCCCGCCGAGGTCGTTCGCCCCCGCCTCGAGGCACCGCTTCGCCCCTTCCATCCCCATCTTCGTCCACGACACCTGGATGTTGGAGACGTGGGGGTGCAGCACGAGGCGGCACACCGCGTGCATCAGCACCGCCTCGCGGAAGGTCGGCCCCTCGCGGGCGAACCCCTTGCGGAAGATGGGCGCCTCCATGTGGACGAAGGGGAGGGGGACCATCTCGCTGAACCCGCCGGTCTTCTCCTGAAGGTCCCGGATCGCGAGCAGGTGACGCGCCCAGGACCGGTAGTGATCGACGTGCCCGAACATGATGGTGGCGGTGGAGCGAAGCCCGATCTCGTGCGCGGTCCCCACCACGTCGAGCCACTCGCGGGTGCGGAGCTTGTCCGGGCAGAGCACCTCGCGCACCTCGTCGTCGAGGATCTCCGCCGCTGTCCCCGGCAGGGTGCCGAGCCCCGCGTCCCGGAGCGCGGCAAGGAAGTCGCGAACGCCAAGCCCCGCCGTCGCCGCGCCCTGGCTGATCTCGAGTGGCGAGAACGCGTGGACGTGGATCTCCGGCACCGCCTCCTTCACCGCCCGGCAGAGCTTGAGGTAGGTGTGGCCGGTGTAGTCGGGGTGGATGCCGCCCTGCATGCAGACCTCGGTCGCCCCTCGTTCCCAGGCCTCGCGCACCCGCCGGGTGACCTCGTCGAGGTCGAGGTCGTAGGGCTTGCCCCGCAGGTTCTCGCTCGCCTTGCCCTTGGAGAACGCGCAGAACTGGCAGCGGAAGTAGCAGACGTTGGTGTAGTTGATGTTGCGGGTGACGACGTAGCTCACCGCGTCCCCGCACACCTCGCGGCGCAGGCGGTCGGCCGCGTCGCACACCTCGTCGAAGTCGCCGCCCCGGGCCTGGAAGAGGTGCACGATCTCGTCCTCGCCGAGGCGCTCTCCGGCCGCGGCGCGCGCCGCGATGTCGACCACGTCGCGCCGGGCGAGGTCGCGCTCCGCGCCCGGGACGCTCCGGCCGGCCGGCGGAGCGAAGGGCGAGGCGCCCGCGACCCAGCGGTCCTCCCGGGCGTGGCCCTCGGTGTCGATGGCGCGGGCGGTGCGCGCCCGGAGGTCCGGATCGAGCCAGGTGTCCGGGTCGAGGAGGTAGCGCGGATAGACGGGGAGCCGGGGGACGAGGCGCTTCCCCGCCGCCGCGGTCGCGGCGCGGAGCGCGGCCACCTCCGGCCACGGCGCTTCCGGGTTCACGTGGTCGATGGTGACCGGCGAGACCCCGCCCCAGTCGTCGATCCCCGCCTCGACGAGCCGCGTGAACGACGCCGCGCCGGGGGAGAGGTTGGGCGGCGCCTGCACGCTCATCTCCGCCCCGAAGACGAGGCGGGTGGCGGCGACGGTCCAGAGCAGGTCTTCGAGGCTCGGCTCCGGGGCGCCCGCCATCTTCGTGCCCGGCTTCGCCCGGAAGTTCTGGACGATGATCTCCTGGATGTGGCCGTGGCGCTCGTGGATCTCCCGAATCGCGAGGAGTGACTCGATGCGCTCGCGCCGCGTCTCCCCGATGCCGATGAGGATCCCGGTGGTGAACGGCACCCGCGCCTCGCCTCCCCGCCGCAGGGTCGCGAGGCGTACCTCGGGCAACTTGTCCGGCGAGCCGTAGTGGACGCCGCCCCGCTCACAGAGCCGGGGCGAAGCGCTCTCGAGCATGATCCCGGCCGAGACCGACACCGCGCGGAGCCGGCGCATGTCCTCCTCGGTCAGCACCCCGGGGTTCACGTGGGGGAGCAGACGGGTCTTCTCGAGGACGAGCCGGCACATCGCGACGAGGTAGTCGATGGTGGTCTCGTGGCCGAGGCGGGCGAGCTCCTCGCGCGCCGCGCGGTAGCGAAGCTCCGGCTTGTCGCCGAGGGTGAAGAGGGCCTCCCGGCAGCCGGCTCGCTCGCCGGCCTCCGCGATCGCGAGCACCTCTTCGGGGGAGAGATAGGCGGCCCGGAGTCGGCGCGGGGCCTTCGCGAACGTGCAGTAGTGACAGACGTCGCGGCAGAGCTCGGTGAGGGGGATGAACACCTTCGGGGAGAAGGTGACGAGGTCGGGGTGGCCCGCGTCGCGGACGCCGGCGGCGGCCCGGAGCAGGCTGTCGAGGTCTGCTCCGTCGACGTCGAGAAGCTCGAACGCTTCTTCCGGGCTCGGCTCCCGGTGTCCGGCCCACGCGGGGATGCCCGAGTACGCCCCGTTGCCGGGAGCCGTTCCTCCGAAGCCGGCCGCCCGCCGCCCGCCGTCCGGGGAGCGGGCCGAATTCTTCGTCTCGACCGGCATTCCGTTCTCCGTCTCCGTCCCTTCCGCGTTCCGGCTAGCGGTCTTCGCGTTCCCCATCGGGTCCCCCGAGGCGTCGCCGCTCGTGGCGTTCGAGGTCGTCCGGCGTGTCGAGGTCGAACCTGAGTCCCGGCCGATCGACCCGTTCGACCCGGGCCCCATGCGCCCTCGCCTGCTCGAGGTGGCGCCGGCAGCTCGTCTCGCCGTACTCGAACGAGAGCAGGCCGGGGGGGCGGACGTAGAGCGCGTTCGTCCCGATCCCCGCTTCGTCCGGGGCGATCCGCACCACCGCGCCGGCCGACGTGCTCGGAGCCGCGGGCGGCGGCGGCAGCATAGCACGCAGGTCTTCCGCTCCGAGGTCCGGGAGATCGGCGGATACCACGAGGAGCGCGGTCGCGCCGCGCGCCGCCGCTTCGCGGGCCGCGAGCTCGAGCGCATGGTTGAGCTCGACGGGGCGAGGCTCCTCGAGTCCGGTCGCGCCGCGGTCGCGCGCGAGGGTGAGGGCGGCGGGGTCGGGGCTCACCACGAGGACGGGGGGGCCGGCCTCGATCGCCGCCTTCAGGGTGCGAAGGAACATCCGGCGCACGAGGCCGGCCCGCTCGTCCGGATCGAGAACCGGAGCGAGGCGGCGCTTCCCGTCGGTGAGCGAGCGGACGGGAATGACGATCCAGGTGGAGCTTTCCACGTAGCGGCGGGTGGGCGGGGTTCTTCGTTCGGGGCGGTCGGTCGGGTCGGGAGCGGCCGGGCGACGGGGTTCGGGCGGCGATCCTATCGTTCGTGGAGGAGCCGCGCGAACCCGAGGACGCGCTCGGCGAGCCGGGTCCGGTCCTCGCCGGTGCGCATGACGGTCTGCTCGACGGTGACCCGGAGCGGCGCCCGCGTGCCGGCGGCGCCTTCGGACTCGATGGCGGCAGCGAGCGCGCGGTCCGTCTCGTCGAGGACGAAGCCGTCGAGGAGGTCGCGGTACCGGGCGGCGACGGCCGCGGCGGAGACCTCGACGCCGAGCTCCTCCATGATCTTCGCGGCCGGCCCCTTGATCGCGCGTCCCCCCACGATGGGCGATACCGCGACCACCGGGGCCGCGCACCCGGCGAGGGCGGCCCGCACGCCCGGGACGGCGAGGATCGGGTCGATGCTGAGGTAGGGGTTCGACGGGCAGACGACCACCGCGTCGAGGGCCGGATCGGCGAAGGCGGCCTCGAACCCGGCCGACATCCGGGCCGCTGCGGCGCCCTCGAAGCGGAGCCCCTGCACCGCGGGCTCGCAGCGCCGGCGGACGAAGTACTCCTGGAAGGGGAGGTCGCCGTCCGGGGTCTCGACGACGGTGCGGACCGGTTCGTCGGACATGGGCGCGACTCGGGACGGCACGCCGAGGCGCCTGCAGAGGTCGGCGGTCACCCGGCTCAGCGTCTCCCCGGCCCGGAGCCGCCGCGTCCGCTCGACGTGGGTCGCGAGGTCGCGGTCGCCGAGCCGGAACCAGTCCTCGCCGCCGAGGGCTCCGAGCGCCTCCAGGAAGTTCCACGACTCGTCCGCGAGCCCCCATCCCGTCTCCGGGTTGGCGCGGCCGGAGAGGGTGTACATCACGGTGTCGAGATCGGGGCAGATGCTGAGGCCCAGGTGCTCGAAGTCGTCCCCGGTGTTGACGACGGTGAGGAGGTCTTGCGGCGCATCGAGAGCCGCCTCAAGACCGGCGGCGAGCTTGGCCCCGCCGACCCCGCCTGCGAGCGCGAGGATCACCGGAAGAGGTCCCGCTCGCGGGGGCGGACGAGGTCGCGGGCGCGGCCGGCTCGTTCCGCCTCGCTCCGGTCCGCGAACGAGAGCCCGCGGACGAGGGCGGCGGGCCGCCCCTCCGCTCCCTCGCCCATGACGATGGAGGCGGCGGAGGCGATCGAGTCCGCGATCCCGACCTCGGTGACGTGGAGGGCGCGGCCGAAGAGGTCGGGCTCGCCGCGGCGGTCGAGGAGGGCGGGGAGGCCGCTCACCCCGATCGCGAGGCCGACGGTGCCCTCCCGCCACGCCCGCCCGACGCTGTCCGCGACGACGACCCCGATGCGCGGCGCTCCGCTGCCCGCTGGGACTCTCGCCGCCCCCTCCGCACCCACCCTGGTACCGGTGGCCGCGTTCGGGTCGTCTTGACGAACGGCTTCCGGATCCATGCGCGCGGCGAGCGCGGTCCGGAGGCGGTCGGCGGAGGCGTCCGGGTCCTCGGGGAGCAGCAGCAGATGATCATCTTCTTCGTCGTGCTCGATGTTCGACATGTCCGCTCCCGCGTTCGCGAGGACGATTCCGTGCCGGGTCTCGACGATGAGGACCCCGGGCACCGCGCGCAGCACCTCGACCGCCTCCCCGAGGATGACCTCGACCGCCCGCGGGTCCTTGTCCACCCGCGCGCCGAGCTCGATTGCCCGCGGCGACGGAACGACGCCGGCGAGCCGCACGATCCGCCCCTCCGCCTTCGACACGATCTTCTGTGCGACCACCACCAAGTCGCCGTCCCGCAGCCCTTCGCCCGACCGCGCGATCGCCTCCCCAAGAATCTTGCCCAGGTCGTCTCCGGCCTGAATCCGGGGAACGCCCTCGATCGCCCGGACCCGCAACTCCCGGGGAGTCATGCCGCCCCTCCGAGTACGGGAACGAAGGGTGTCGCATGGCCCTTGCGGGCGACTGCTCCGGAAAGCGTGGCCTCGCGGGAGTCCGGCGGCCCCTCCGGCCCGCGGCCGTCAATGACCATCGAGCCCCGTGATTCGGATCCCGGTGCCCGTCACCTTGTGGCGCTGGTTGAGCCAGATGAGGACCGAGGTGAGCGCCTCCGCGGCGACCGAGTTGGCGAGGCGGCCGGCCTGAACTCCCCGAAGCCCGGCTTCGGCGGCGAGCCGGACGACGACCTCCCGCGCCTCCGGATCGTCCCCGCAGACGAGCACGTCGCAGTCCACGGGGTGGCCGAGCTCCGCGAGGTGGACCGCGCTCACGTTCTGGAACGCGGAGACGACACGCACCCCCTCCCCGAGCATCTCCTGGGTCACGAGGGCGGCGGAGTCCTCGGGGGGGAGCTGCACCCGGCTCACCCGGGGCGGAACGAGGGGCACCGTCACGTCGATGACGATCTTCCCCTGGCACGCCTCGCGGATGCTCTCGAGGGTCGGGCGCTGCGCCGCGAACGGAACCGTCACGGCCACGATGTCCGCCTCGGCCGCCGCCTCCGGATTGACGAGCCCCGAGATTTCGCCCGCCCCCCGGCCTTCCGCGAGCTTCGCCCGGAGCTCGTTCGCGGCGCCTTCCGCCCGGTCGGCCGCCCGCGACCCGATGAGCACCCGGTGGCCCTTCTCCGCCCAGCGGAGCGCGAGCCCGTAGCCGATGTTGCCGGTCCCGCCGATGACGGCGATCGTCTCCCTGCTCAAGCGCCTTCCTCCCCCCGCGCAGCGAGGCGCGATGATAGCGGATCGGACCGTTCCCCCCCGCCGCACCAATCCTCGCAATGCTCGGGTTACCCGGCTAAACTGTACAGACCGTACAGATAACGACGTAGAGCTGTCATGGAAACAACCGGAGCAGAGGAAGCGCGCAAGCGGCTTCCGGAAATCCTCGCCCGCGCGCACCGCGACGGTACGGTGACAATCGTGACCCGGCACGGGGTGCCCTATGCCGCGATAGTTCCCGTTTCCCAGGTCGCCCGCGAGGCGCCCACGCTCACCTCGCTGCGCGGATCAGGGCGTGGTTGCTATGGCGAGGTCGCCGAGTACATCGATCGGCTGCGAGACGAGTGGTGATGGAGGACATCGGCAGTCTTCCGGCTCGGGGACGGTTCGTGGTCGACACCGCTCCCATCATCTACGTAATCGAAGATCACCCCGTCCTTGCCGCGCGCTTCATGCCGGTCTTCGAACGCGCGGAAGCAGGCCGCTACGAGTTGGTTATCACGACGGTCACGTTGGCAGAGGTTCTTGCCGGTCCCCTCCGAACGGGTGACGAAGCGAGATCCGACGCGTATCGGGAAGCGCTCACGTCGCCCCCTGTCTGGCGGGTTGTCGATCTGACCGCCGAGATCGCGCACCGTGCCGCCCGTATTCGGGCAAGCACCAGGTTGCGTTTGCCCGACGCAGTGCAGGTCGCCACCGCCGTCCAGACCTCAAGCCTTGGTCTCGTAACCTACGACCGCGACTTCTCCGCCCTTGAGCGATCTGCAGAACGCGTCGCCGTCTACTCTTGATACGTGCTCCGGGCGGCCGCGTCGGTCGGCAGTATCATGGCGGCTGCCATGAGCGCTCGATTCGACGCCGCGGAACTTCGGAGGTACGCCCGTCGCGATTGGGGGGCGCTGGAACGGCTTGCGCACGTCGACCGGGTGAACCTCCCGGTTGAGCAGAAGGTACGGCTTGCCATCGACCTCTACGAGGCGGCGCGCATCGCCAATCCCGGCTGGCCCAGCGAGGCGGATCGCCGCGCCGATTTTGCTGCCCACCTGCGGGTCCGCGCGCTTCTCGACCGCGCGGCCCATGTCGGCCGTCGCTGAGAACTGTCGAATCCTCGCGCGGGTGCTCGTCGGGCAGGGCCTGCCCTGGTCTGTCCTCCGATTCCGGGGTCGTGGTTCAGGCGGCAATCTGCTCGTAGGAGAACCGGGCAATTCCCGCGCGCGTCGATGCGTGTCGGGCACGGCCGCTTCAAGCCGTCCGGCGTGCGGTGAGCTGCGGACGGATGTGCGGCCCGTTCCGCAATCCTCGCCTGCTGGCTTCTGAGCGAGGGGCGGGCGGGTTACCCTTGGCGCCGGAATTTTGGACCTCGATAGGGAGCGCGAACGGTGAAGCTGGGTCTGGTGGCGGGCTACTCGCCCGCGGAAATGTCGGTGCCGATGGACGTCATCCTCGAAGCGGAGAACCTCGGCTTCGATTCGGTGTGGACGTCGGAGGCGTGGGGCTCCGATGCGGTGACCCCCGCCGCGTGGATCCTCGCCCGCACCACGCGCATCAACGTCGGCACGGCCATCATCCAGATGGGCGCGCGCGCGCCCGCGTGCGCGGCGATGACCGCGATGACCCTCGACGCGATGTCGGGGGGGCGGTTCATCCTCGGGGTCGGGCCGAGCGGCCCCCAGGTCATCGAGGGCTGGTACGGCGTCCCCTACGGCCGCCCCCGCGAGTACATCTCGATCATCCGCAAGATTCTCGCGCGCACCGAACCGCTCACCCACGAGGGCGAGCACTACCAGATCCCGTACCGGGGCGAAGGCGCGTCCGGTCTCGGCAAGCCCCTCCGGAGCATCCTCCATGGCAACCCCGACCTTCGCATCTTCACCGGCGCCTTCACCGCGAACGGGCTTCGCACGAGCGCCGAGGTCGCGGACGGCGTCTTTCCGGTATGGATGAACCCGGAGCGCTTCGACCTCTTCGAGAGCCCGCTCGCCGAGGGGTTCGCCCGCGCCGGGAACGGCAAGAGCCTAGAATCGTTCGAGATCGCGCCCTTCGTCGAGGTGGTGATCGACGACGACCTCGAGCGCGCCCGCCGCGTGGTCCGCGAGCACCTCGCCCTCTACATCGGCGGCATGGGGGCGCGGACCAAGAACTTCTACAACGACTACACCAAGCGGCTCGGGTACGAGGCGGCGGCGGTCGAGGTCCAGGACCACTTCCTCGCCGGTCGCCGGGCGGAGGCGGCCGCTGCGGTGCCCGACCAGCTCATCGACGACGTCGCCCTCGTCGGCCCCGCGGACCGGATCCGCGACCGCCTCCAGCGCTGGAAGGAGGCGGGCGCCCGGCGCCACGTCGGGTCGTTCCTCGCCCGCCGCACGACGGTGGAGGCGGCCCGCCTCCTTGCCGAGGAAATCCTGTAGACAGCTTGTGAATAGCCGGGGAAACGGCGTGCCCGCCGGACACGCGAGCACGGCCGAACGCCGCCGCGGGCGCGGTGAGGATGCCAAGCGCGTCGGTCGCGGCCCGCGCGCCGCGAGCGTCGGCGGCGAGGCCATGGCATGGGGGCGGCGTTCTCGTTCCTCGGGCCGGTAAAGCGCCTGCGGGCTGGAAGCCCCCCAGGAGCTTCCGCTCACTCCTCGCCGAAGTAGCGAAGCCCGCGCTTGAACGCGGCGACGTCCGCGATCGGCCGGGCGCCGAGGAGGAGGGGGCCGGTATCGAGGGGCTTCTTCGCCGAGACGGCGACGACCACCCCGCGTGCCGTCTCCGGGGCGAGGACCACCTCGCGCCACGCGGCCAGGAGATCCTCCCGGGTGAGCGCCCGCACCGCCTCCAGGAATCGCTGGCGCGTGTCGAACTCGTACCGCTCCCGCCGGATCTCGGTCCAGTACCGCTCGGTGCGCTCCTCGAGGCGCGTCTCCGCCTCGAGGAGCGCGCTCTCCACCGCTCGGCGATGGCGCTCGAAGTCCTCTTCCGACATGCCGCCGAGGGCGTCATCGAACCGGTCGACGAAGGCTTCCACCTCCTCCCGGAGGACCTCGGGCTGGGACGTGTCGGACTGGACGACGAATGCGAGGCCCGGCACGCCACGCAGGGTGAGCGGCGACGCGAAGACGACGTACCCGATCTTCCGCTCGGTCCGAAGCTCCTGGAAGAAGCGGTTGCCGACTGCCTGGGCGATGAGCGCGAGCGTCGCCCGCTCGCGCACGCTTCGGCGGCGTCCCTGGCGATAGAGGACCACCGCGTGGTCTTCGTGGCCGCTCTCGAGCCACCGCCCGAAGCGGGCCCCGGGTTCGAGCCGCGCCACCCGGCCCGGCGCCACCGCGACCGTCTCCATCGGCGCGAGCAGCGCGTCCTCCAGCACCCCGCCGAGCTCTCTCGCCGCCCCGGCCGTCAGGTTCCCGTGGGCGAGGGCCACGATGTGTCCCTGCGCGAAGAGCCGCGGGATGAAGTTGCGGAGGTCCTCCGGCCCCACCTCGTCGAGCGCCGAGAGCAGCGCGTCGGTGGGCCATTCCGGCGCGAGCAGCAGCTCGCCCACCTCGCTCATCGCCCGCCGGTACGGGGGGCGCTCGTCCAGGTTCCGGAGCAGCCGCGCATACTCCTCGCGCTCCGCCTCGAATCGCGACGGTGAGACGGGCGGCGCGCGGAGGGTCGAGACGATGCGCGCGAGCAGCTCGCGCTGCTTGTCGCTCCAGCCCGAGACCCCCACGGTGACCCCGCGATGGTGCCGGTAGAGAAGATACGTGTGCCCGGCGAGGGCGGCGGGGTACGAGAACTCGGTGAGGGCGTCCTCGACGACCCGGGTATGGAGCGAGCCGAGCACCGCGTGCCGCGGGGAGTCGTTGGCGACCGGGGAGCGCACCGTGAACCGGAAATTCGCGCGGGGGTGGCCGAACTCGATGTCGGGGCGGTGCCAGAGATCGAATCCGGGGCGCCGGGTGATGCGGACCGGACGCGTCGGAGCGGACCCGGTCTCGATCAACGCGAGCCCGCCCGGTACGAACGGGTTCGGCTCGGGGAGCGCGAGGTCGAGGGCGCCGCCCGAAGCCAGGTCCGCGTCCGGGTTCCGCCAGCGCGCGACGGTCTCCGGCGGTATCGGGCGCAGCCGGTAGGGTGCCTCGAAGAACGGTGAGACGGAGTCGGTCGTCACCCCCGTCGCGATCACCGTCACGAGCGCCCGATCGGGGGCAAGAGCGGCGAGGAATCGCCTCTCGAGGGCGGAGTCGGCACCCTCGAACCGGTAGGGCGCGACGAGGACCTCGTCCGCCGGAACGCGGTGCAGGCGCGCCGCGAGGGTGAGCACGTGGTCGAGCGGGGGCGCCTTCTCCAGGAAGCGGAACTCGAGCTCCGACATGCGTGCGAGCTCGTCGCGATAGCGAGGCGCCAGCCCCTCGGCGCGGATGAGGTCGAGGTACGCGAACACGAGGGCGACGACCTCGTCCGCGTTCTCGATCCCCGCCCTGGTGGCCCGAATCGTGATCCCGAACGTGGCGAAGTCCGGGTGCGAGACCCCGGGACCCGCGCTCAGGCCCTCCGCCCACCCCCGTTCCTTGAGGGCGGAGAGGAGGCTCCCCCGCCCTTCATGGCCGACGAGATGCGAGATGAGGGCGAGCGGCTTCGCGCGGAAGTGCGGCTCGAGGGGCGGGATCGGAAACGAGAGGGAGAGGGTGCGGGACTCCCGGATCGGGGCGATGTCGAGCCGCGCCGGGAGGAGGCCGGCCCGAAAGAGCGGGGCGTCGATGCGAAGACGTTCCACGGGGCGGCGCTCGACCGCCTCGAATCGGGTCCGGACGAGGCGCTCGAGGTCGTCGAGCCGCTCGCGGCCGAGGACCACGAGCTTCATCAGGTGGGAGGAGTAGGTGCTCTCCCAGAAGTCGACCACCTCCTCCCGGATATCGCCCCCGGGCCGGTTGCCGAGCGTCTCCTCGGTCCCGACATGGAACCGCGCAAGGGGATGCCGGGGGTCGAGGGCCTGCTTCCAGGCCGCGAGGCTCCGCAGGTGGTCGCTGCGGCTCCGCGACACGTACTCGGAGTGGACGATCCGGCGCTCGCCCGCGAGGTGCTCGCGGTCGAACCGGGGGGAAACGAAGAACTGGGCGAACCGGTCGAGCGCGCCGTCGAGGTGCGCGGCGTCGACCTCGAAGAAGTACGTGGTGTGCGCGAACGCGGTCCTTGCGTTGCTGAAGCCTCCGTGTCCGGTGATGAACCGGTCGTACTCGCCCGGGTCCGGATACTTTCCGGTGCCGAGGAAGAGCATGTGCTCGAGGAAGTGCGCCATGCCCGGGCGCCCCTCGGGATCGTTGGCGCTCCCCACGTTGACGTCGAGCGCGGCCGCCGACTCGTCGGCGCTCGGATCGGAGACGACCAGGGCCTCGAGTCCGTTCTCGAGGGTGAGTACGCGGTAGCTCCGGGTGTCGGCGGGGCTGCGCTCGATCTCGATCCCGCTGCCGAGTGCGGGCGCGGCACCGGCGAGGAGCAGCGCGACCGCCGCACCGGCGAGAAGACGGAGCGCGACCGGAGGTCGGTGTCCGGTCAACGAAGGGGGCCCGGAGAGACGACGGAGCGAGGGACTGGCGGCTTGGCCCGCATATTTCCCCGATGTCCTGCTGCGGACGCCAATCTGCTCGCGGTGGCGGGCCGTACTCCCTCAAGCCGCTTCGACGTAGTGTCGGCTACGCCTTCAGCAGCGCGCATGCGCTCTTTCGGTCCGTGCGGCCCGCCACCGCGGCACCTTGTCGCCCAGACCCGAAAAACTCGGAGAGTTTTTCGGGTGAGCCACCATCTCGAAGAATTCTCAGAATTCTTCGAGTATGCAACGAACATCGGTGAAATATGCGGCCCGGAGACCGGCACGCCGGCTCGGGCGTGCCGGTCGCTCGACGCTTCGAGTTGCGGGAAGGGGCGCCCGGGCGCCCCATCCACCCAGGCGAGCTGTGGTAGTAGTGATGGAACTACGCCGGGACCGGGTGGAGGAACACATCGCGCGATTCCTGTTCCTTGAACGCGATGTAGTGGTCGATCACGTCCTGGGTGAAGACCCCGCCTTCGAGCAGGTAATCGTGGTCGTTGCCGAGGGCCTCCACCGCCTCCTCCATCGAGGACGGGACCTGGGGAATGTTCCCCGCGTCCTCGGGCGAGAGCTCGTAGATGTCCACGTCCGTGGGGTCGCCGGGGTCGATCCGGTTCCGGACGCCGTCGAGGCCTGCCATCATCATCGCGGCGAACGCGAGGTAGGTGTTGGCGGAGGGGTCCGGCGGGCGGAACTCGATGCGCTTGCTCGCCGCCGACGTCTCGTAGGTCGGGATCCGCACCGCCGCCGAGCGATTGCGCTGGGAGTAGGCGAGGTAGGTCGGCGCCTCGAAGCCGGGTACCAGGCGCTTGTAGGAGTTGGTCGTCGGGGCGCAGAACGCGAGGAGCGACGCGCCGTGCCGGAGCAGGCCGCCGATGTAGTGGCGCGCGAGCTCCGAGAGCTGGGCGTAGCCGTCCGCGTCGTAGAACAGCGGCGTGTCCCCGAGCCACAGCGACTGGTGCACGTGCATGCCGGTGCCGTTGTCCCCGAAGAGGGGCTTCGGCATGAAGGTCGCGGACTTGCCGTGCGCCTTCGCCACGTTGCGGACGATGTGCTTGTACCACTGGGTCTCGTCCGCCTTGTTGCGAAGCGTGTTGAAGAGGGTCGCGATCTCGCCCTGCCCGCCGGTCGCCACCTCGTGGTGGTGGACCTCGAACTCGATGCCGATCTGTCCCATCTTCTCCGCCATCTCCCAGCGGATATCGGAGAGCTGGTCGAAGGGCGGGACCGGGGTATAGCCCTGCTTGGGCGGGATCTTGTAGCCGGTGTTGTTGCCGTCCTCGTCGCGCGCCGAGTTCCAGTCCGCCTCGTCGGACTCGACGACGTGGAACGAAGAATTGATCTTCAGGCCGAACTGTACGTGGTCGAACAGGAAGAACTCGAGCTCGGGACCGAAGAACGCCTTGTCGGCGATGCCCGAGCCCTTGAGGTAGTTCTCGGCCTTGGTCGCCACGTGGCGCGGGTCGCGCGAGTAGGGCTCCCCGGTCATCGGGTCATGCACGTTGCAGATGAGCTTCAGGGTCGGCTCGGACTCGGTCGGGTCGATGCGGGCCGAACCGAGGTCCGGCCGGAGCAGCATGTCGGACTCGTCGATCGACTGGAATCCCCGAAGGCTCGAGCCGTCGAAACCGAGACCGCGCTCGGTAATGCTCTCGTCCAGCCTCGAAGCGGGGATCGAGAAATGCTGCCAGCGTCCGATGAGGTCGGTGACGAGCAGGTCCACTCGCCGTATGTCGTTGTCTTTGATGGTTGCCTGTACATCGGCGAGTGTCGCCATTGGTCGCGTCCTCCCATGCAATTCAGCCGCGGCCCGGCGATTGGGCGGCGGCTGCGGAGTAATCGGGTGCGATTCGCATCGGCCTCGAGTCGACCGTGACGTGACGGTGCGATGCCGAACCGCGGAAGGGCGTATGTTGTTATAGCGAGACGGGAATATCAACCGCCCGCACGCCGCCGGTGCGGATGCCCGAAATCAGGCGTCCGTAGCTTCCGCCGCGCGCTTCCCGGCGCCGTCCGGAGCTACTCCCCGCCCGCCTCCGCGCGGAGCTTGAACTTCTGGATCTTGCCCGTCGAGGTCTTCGGGAGCTCGCGGAAGACGACCGTCTTCGGGCACTTGAAATGAGCGAGGTTGGCCCGGCACCAGTCGATGATCTCCTGCTCGGTGGTCTCCTCCCCGGGCCGCAGGGCGACGAACGCGCAAGGCGTCTCGCCCCAGTGGTCGTCGGGCTTCGCGACGACCGCCGCCTCGAGCACCGCCGGGTGGCGGTACAGGCAGTCCTCGACCTCGATCGAGGAGATGTTCTCGCCCCCCGAGATGATGATGTCCTTGGAGCGGTCCTTGAGCTGGATATAGCCGTCCGGGTGGGCGACCCCGAGGTCCCCGGAATGGAACCACCCGCCGTCGAAGGCCTCCCGCGTCGCGTCGGGGTTCTTGAGATAGCCCTTCATGACGATGTTGCCGCGCATCATCACCTCGCCCATCGTCTCCCCGTCCGCGGGCACCGGGGTCATGGTCCCGGGGTCCATCACCGCGAGCCCGTCGAGAGTGTGGTAGCGCACTCCCTGGCGCGACTTGAGCGCGGCCCGCTCGGCGGCCGGCCGCTCGTCCCACTCGGGCTTCCAGGAGCAGATGACGGAGGGGCCGTAGGTCTCGGTGAGGCCGTAGACGTGGGTGATCCGGAACCCGCTCGCCTCCATCCCCTCGAGCACCGCCGCGGGGGGCGCGGCGCCCGCCGTCATCACCTCCACGGTGCGGTCGAACGGGCGCTTGTCCGCCTCCGGTGCGTTGAGAATGAAGTTGAGTACGACGGGCGCTCCGCAGAAGTGGGTCACCCCCTCGTCGGCGATCGCGTCGTAGATCGACTTCGCGTCCACCCGGCGCAGGCACACCCCGGTCCCCGCGACCGCCGCGAGGGTCCACGGGAAGCACCAGCCGTTGCAGTGGAACATCGGCAGGGTCCAGAGGTAGACCGGGTGGTGGGCCATGTTCCACGCGACCGCGTTCGTCATGGCGTTGATCCAGGCGCCCCGGTGGGCATACACCACGCCCTTCGGGTTGCCGGTGGTGCCGGAGGTGTAGTTGAGCGCGATCGCGTCCCATTCGTCGGCCGGCCCCTGCCATGCGAACTCCGGATCGCCGCCGGCGAGGAACGTCTCGTACTCGATCTCGCCTAGCAGATCCCCGCCCGCCGCGTCCGGGTCGTCGATGTCGATGACGAGGGGTCGGCGGTCGAGCCTGGCGAGGGCGGGGCCGACGGTCGGCGAGAGCTCCCGGTCGGTGATGATCGCCTTCGCCTCGCCGTGCTCCAGGATGAAGGCGACGGTGCTCGCGTCGAGGCGGGTGTTGATGGTGTTGACCACCGCGCCCAGCATCGGCACCGCGAGGGTCGCCTCCCAGGCGGCGGGGACGTTGGGGGCCACTACGGAGACGGTGTCGCCGCGTCCGATCCCGCGCGCGGCGAGGCTCGAGGCGAGCCGCCGGCAGCGGGCCCGGGTCTCGGCCCACGTATGGCGGCGGTTGCCGTGGACGATGGACGTGCGCTCCGGATAGACGGCCGCGCTTCGTTCGAGGAAGCCGATGGGAGTGAGCTCGGCGTAGTTCGCGGGGTTCGCGTCGAGGTCGGACTCGTAGGGGTTCTTGCTCATCGATCGTTCTCCGCGCGCGGGTTCTTCCTCTCGGCCTCCGGTGCGCGCCGGCCGCCCCACGGAAGGCCGCCGCCGCCTCCTCCGGTCCATGATAAACGCGGGCGCGCGCCGGCGAGACCGCGGCGCGGTTGCTACAGTGCCCGCTTCGCTCCGCGGGAGACGCCACCGAGGCCGGACATGACCACCCCGAGACCCTTCCGAATCGCCGTCCCCGACGAGACCCTCGACCGGATCCGCGCCCGGGTCGCCGCCTACGAATGGCACGAGATGCCGGACGACGGCGGCTGGGCCTATGGCGCGAACCTCGATTACATGAAGGAGCTCTGCGCATACTGGGTCGAGGAGTTCGACTGGCGGACGCAAGAGGCCGCCCTCAACCGCTTCCCGCAATTCGTCGCCCCCGTCGAGGGCATCGACCTCCACTTCATCCACGAGCGGGGGAGCGGCCCCGCGCCGACCCCGCTCATCATCTCCCACGGCTGGCCGGGGTCGGTGGTCGAGTTCCGCGAGATCATCGGGCCGCTCGCCCATCCCGAGCGCTTCGGCGGGGACCCGGCGGACGCCTTCGACGTGGTCGCGCCCTCGCTCCCCGGCTTCGGCTTCTCCGGCCGCCCGCCGCGGCCGATGGGTCCCCGGGGCATGGCCCGGCTCTTCTCCCGGCTGATGACCGAGGTGCTCGGCTACGACCGGTACGTCGCCCAGGGCGGGGACTGGGGCGGGGCGATCTCGAGCTGGCTCGGCTTCGAGCACGCGCCGGCCTGCCGGGCCATCCACATCAACATCATGACCATGCGCCACGCGGAGGGGCCCCGGGGGGCCGAGGAGGAGGCGTGGGCCGAACGCTTCGTCCGCGAGCAGGCGCTCGAGGAGGGTTACCGGACCCAGCAGGCGACGAAGCCGCAGACCCTGAGCTACGCGATGATGGACAGCCCGGTCGGGGTCGCGGCGTGGCTCGTCGAGAAGTTCGACTCCTGGTCGGACACCGAGGGCGACGACCTCGAGAGCGTCCACACCAGGGACGAGCTCCTCGCCAACATCATGGTCTATCTCGTCACCCGCACCTTCAACACCGCGAGCTGGGTCTACTACGGCCGGCGCGAGGAAGGCGGGCGGGTGCTCTCGCCCGAGGGACGGCGGGTCGAGGTGCCGACCGGGTGCGCCCTGTATCCCGCGGAGTTCCTCGCCTGGCCGCCGCGAAGCTACGTCGAGCGCATGTACAACGTGACCCACTGGGCGGAGATGCCGCGCGGCGGGCACTTCGCGGCCATGGAGCAGCCGGAGCTCTTCGTCGACGATCTCCGCGCCTTCGCCCGCTCCCTCCGCTGACCGGCACCACCGTCACAAAGCGGTGTCGCTGCCTTCTGCACCCAATGCAAGCCGGAGACCATGGCCAGGACTGTGAGCAACACGTTCGACAGGATTCGTACGTAGGTTTCCGAAGGCAGCATCCGTGTATCGGCGCACGGATACGACGAGCTCGCCGCTGACGGGTTGTCCGCGAGGGAACTCGTCGAAGGCGTATACGCTGCGGAGGTGGCGGAAGACTATCCTGACTACGCCAAGGGACCATGCGTGCTCCTGTTCCAGCGAACGATGGATGGACGCCCGGTCCATGCCGTGTGGGGAATTCCGGCTGGCCACCCGAGTCTGGCCGTTCTGATTACGGCATACTTGCCCGATCCGGAGAGGTGGGACGCCGGATATCGTCGGAGACGCGAATGAACAGAAGGAAGCGGACCAGGCTCGTGCACGAGGGGCACTACGTTGCGGAGGTCGATGTCGAGCTGCTCGAGGAGCCTGGAGCATGGTCACCGTACCTTTCGCTTGAAGATGCGTATCGCCTTGACGATGTGCGGGAGGCGCTCCGGCGAGGCGACATCGGCACCGCGGCGAGGTACGGGCGCGTATTCAGCCTGACGCCGGTCGCGGTGTAGGACCGCGCCGGACCTTGTCCATCCGGGAGCGCGGAGCAATGCCGTGCCAATTCATTCGATGAACCAACCGCTGTGGGCGCCGAGCGCCGAGGCCGTCGAGCGGGCGGGGCTCACCCGTTTCGCCGCCTTCGTGCGCGAGCGGCACGGGGTGGAGGCGCCGGACTACGCGGCCCTTCACGCCTGGTCGGTGGCGGAGCCCGCCGCGTTCTGGGACAGCGTCTGGGACTTCTGCGGGGTCGTCGCGGCCGCGAAGGGCGACACCGTCCTCGCGGACGCGGATCGGATGCCGGGGGCGCGCTGGTTCCCGGGAGCCCGCCTCAACTTCGCCGAGAATCTCCTTCGCCGCCGCGACGACGGCCCCGCCATCGTCTTCCGGGGCGAGGTCCCCTCCGCGGACGCCGACCGCATCGACGACCGGATCATCTCCTGGCGCCAGCTCCACGACCACGTATCGCGCGCCGCGCAGGGGCTCCGCGCGGCTGGGGTCGGCCCCGGCGACCGGGTCGCGGGCTACCTCCCGAACCTCCCCGAGACGGTCATCGCGATGCTCGCCGCGACCAGCCTCGGGGCGGCGTGGTCCTCGTGCTCGCCCGACTTCGGGGTGCAGGGGGTGCTCGACCGTTTCGGGCAGATCGAGCCGAAGGTCCTCGTGGGAGCGGACGGCTACCGCTACAACGGCGCCCCCATCGACTCGCTCGGCCGGATCCGGGAGGTCCTCGCCGGGGTCCCGAGCGTCGAGCTCGCGGTCATCGTGCCGTACCTCCGCCGCGCCCCCGACCTTGGGTCCGTGCCGGGCGCGATCACCTGGGACGAGCTGGCCCTCGCCCACCCCGTCCGCGCGATCGAGTACGAGCCGGTCGCCTTCGACCACCCGCTCTACATCATGTACTCGTCGGGCACCACCGGCGCCCCGAAGTGCATCGTCCACGGCACCGGCGGGACCCTCCTCCAGCACCTCAAGGAGCACCGCCTCCACGCGGACGTCCACCCCGGCGACACCCTCTTCTACTTCACCACCTGCGGGTGGATGATGTGGAACTGGCTCGTCTCGGGGCTCGGCGGCGGGGCGTGCCTCGCCCTCTACGAGGGCTCTCCCGGCTGGCCGGACATGGGCGCCCTCTTCGACTTCGCGGACGCGGCCCGCATCGACCTCTTCGGCACCTCCGCCAAGTACCTCGACGCGGTCAGGAAGTCGGGGCTCCGCCCGCGCGAGACCCACGATCTCGCGAGCGTGCGCGCGATCCTCTCCACCGGTTCCCCCCTCGTCCCCGAGACCTTCGACTTCGTGTACGAGGCGGTGAAGCCGGACCTTCGCCTCTCTTCGATCACCGGCGGCACCGACATCATCGGGTGCTTCGCCCAGGGGAACCCCGCCGCCCCCGTCCGGCGGGGCGAGATCCAGTGCCTCGCCCTCGGGATGCAGGTCGAGGTGTTCGACGACGAGGGGCGCCCGCTCCCCGCCGGGAAAGCGGGAGAGCTCGTCTGCACCGCCCCCTTCCCGTCGATGCCGGTCGGGTTCTGGAACGATCCGGACGGCGCGAAGTACCGGGGCGCCTACTTCGAGCGGTTTCCCGGCGCCTGGCACCACGGCGACTGGGTGGAGCGGACCGCCCACGGCGGGCTCATCGTGCACGGGCGCTCCGACGCGGTCCTCAACCCGGGCGGGGTCCGGATCGGCACGGCCGAGATCTACCGCCAGGTCGAGCAGCTCGACGAGGTGGAGGAGAGCATCGTCATCGGACAGGACTGGGAGGGCGACGTGCGGGTGGTCCTCTTCGTCCGCCTTCGCCCGGGCCTCGGTCTCGACGACGCCCTCGCGGACCGGATCCGCCGCCAGATCCGAGGCAACGCGACGCCGCGCCACGTGCCGGCCCGGATCCTCGAGGTCAAGGACATCCCGCGCACCCGGAACGGCAAGATCGTCGAGCTCGCGGTGCGCGATGTCGTCCACGGCCGCCCGATCCGAAACCGCGAGGCGCTCGCCAACCCGGAGGCGCTCGAGCTCTTCGCCGGTCGCCCCGAGCTGTCGGCGTGAGGACGATGGGGTCTCGGCCAGGGCGGACGACTCCGGCACTCGGCCGCGTCGACCCGGCGGCCCCGGAGGGAGCGACGGGGAGGGCGGCAAAGGGGGCGGGCGAGTTCCGGATCCGCCCCTTCCGGGACGGGGACGAAGACGACGTGGTGGCCCTGTGGAAGACTTGCGATCTCGTTCGTCCCTGGAACAATCCGCGCCGCGACATCGCCAGCGCCCGCGGCAACGAATCGTCCGAGATATTCGTGGCGGTCACCGGGGACGGCGAGGACCGAATCGTCGGCAGCGTCATGGCCGGGTACGACGGGCACCGGGGCTGGGTCTACTACGTCGCGGCGCATCCCGGGCACCGCTCGCGGGGCCTCGGCGGGCAGTTGATGCGGCATGCCGAGGCGTGGCTCGAAGGGCTCGGTGCGCCCAAGGTGATGCTCATGATCCGCGAGGAGAACGAAGGGGTGCGCCGGTTCTACGAGGGCCTGGGATATGAGGTCGAGAGGCGTACGGTCATGAGTCGGCGAACGGTCATGGGACGGTGGACGGCCGGGTCGCGGCCGGGGGGGACGAAGTGATGGGCGAAGAGCGGGGACCGGAGGCCCGCGCCGCCGGCGGCAGTGCGTCGGGAGCGGATGCCGCCGCTCCGGACCGGTCCGGGGGGCCGGATGGGGTGAAGGCCGGCCGGACCATCCCGGTCACCGTCACCTACCTCGAGATGACCTCGCCGGACCGGTGCTCCCCCGTCCCGGGTGTGCTGGAGCCGACCGCGATCCTCCGCGCGGAGCGGCCCACCATCTCGTTCTACCGCTACCTCTACGACACCGTCGGCGCCGACTGGAACTGGTTCATGCGCCGCCGCCTCTCCGACGAGGAGCTCGCCGCGATCATTCACGACGACCGGGACGAGGTGTTCGTGCTCCACGTCCGCGGGGTCCCCGCCGGCTACGTGGAGCTCGACCGGCGCATCGACGAAGAGGTCGAGATCGCGTACTTCGGCCTCATTCCGGAGTACGTGGGGCGCGGTTTCGGGAAGTACCTGCTCGCCTGGGGCCTCGCGCGGGCGTGGAGCTACCGCCCGCGCCGGGTGTGGTTGCACACCTGCTCGCTCGATCACCCGCGGGCGCTCGGCGTCTACCAGCGCGCGGGCCTCGAGGTGTACCACCGCGAGGAGGTGCAGGAACCGGTGGAGCACCTGCTCTTCGTGCCCGGGGATGTATCGGTCGCGGGTGCGGCGCCGGGGACGCCCTGAGGGGCCGTCATCTTGACGGTTGGGCCAATCGGGCATCCCGAGAGATGGGATGGTCCCGCCCACCGGGGCACGAGGCCCCGGGGATCTACGCGGGCAAGCTGCCCTCGTTCCCGGGAGCGGCACTTCCGCGGTCGGGGAGAGTCCGGGTGCGCGGGCTTCCCCCCGCACGTGCCGACGATGGGCACTGCCACCGGTCGCGAGCCACATCGCGATGCGATCGAGAAGAGGAAACAGAGGAAGGAGAAATGAACCTCTCGGCGTTCGGGCAGCGGCTCACCAGCGAATCGGGCACGCGCTCGCTCATGGACGACCTCGGCGCGATCGCGGCCGCCGGGGGCGACATCATGAACCTCGGGGGCGGGAACCCGAGCCTCATCCCGGCCGCGGAGATGGTCTTCCGGGTCCGGTTGCAGGCCCTAATGCAGCGTGACGGCGCGTTCGAACGGGCAATCGGCACGTACGACGCGCCGGAAGGAGACCGGGACTTCGCCCGCGCCCTCGCCGGGATTCTCCGCCGCGAGCAGGGCTGGGACGTGTCCGAGCGCAACATCGCGCTCACCAACGGCAGCCAGTCCGCGTTCATCGCCCTGTTCAACCTGTTCGCGGGGCCGCGCGCGGGGGAGGATGGCGGCGAGCGTCGCTCGACCCGCATCCTCCTCCCGCTCTCGCCCGAGTACATCGGGTACGCCGATGCCGGACTCTCCCCCGGAATGCTCACCGCGCGCCGGTCGACGATCACGGACCTCGGCGACAGGCTCTTCAAGTACGGTGTGGACTTCGAGGGCGTGGAGGCGGTCGAGGACATCGCCGCGATCTGCGTGTCGCGACCCACCAATCCGACCGGCAACGTGGTGACCGACGAGGAGTTGACCCGGCTCGGGGCCATCGCCCGCGCCCGCGGCGCGCCGCTCATCGTGGACAACGCCTACGGGCTTCCCTTCCCCGGCATCGTCTTCGGCGAGGCGGCCCCCGCCTGGGACGACAACACGATCCTCTGCATGAGCCTTTCGAAGCTCGGGCTGCCCGGTCTTCGCACCGGGATCGTAATTGCGAACGAGGAGATCATCGCCGCCCTCGGGGCGGTCAACGCCATCTTCTGCCTCGCGCCGGGAAGCCTCGGCCCGGCCCTCGCCACCGATCTCGTCGAGAGCGGCGAAGTGCTGGCGCTTGCCCGTGACGTCATCCGGCCCCACTATGCAGAGCGCGCAGAGCGCGCGGTCGACCTCCTCCGGGAGGGCCTCGATGGCTGCGAAATCCGCATCCACCGGCCGGAGGGCGCCTTCTTCCTGTGGCTGTGGATGCCGGGTCTGCCGATCACGAACGCGGTCCTGTATGAACGCCTGAAGGCGCGCAACGTCGTCGTCGTCTCGGGCCAGCACTTCTTCCCGGGGCTCGAGGACGACGACTGGCCGCACAAGCACGAGTGCATCCGCATCAGCTACGCGGACGACTGGAGCCGGATCGAGCGGGGACTCGGGATCATCGTCGAGGAGGTGCGCCGCGCCTGCAATGGCGGCTGACCGCACGCCGCCGATGATCCATCTCGCCGCCGTCACCCTCAAGCGAGGCCAGAAGACCCTGTTCACGGGGCTCGACCTCACCGTGCACGCGGGCCATCGCGCTGGCGTCGTGGGGCGGAACGGGGTCGGCAAGACGAGCCTCTTTCTCCTTCTTCGCGGGCGCCTCCTGCCCGAGGAGGGCGACGTCCGGGTCCCGCGGAGCTGGACCATCGCCCACCTCGCCCAGGAGACGGAGGCGAGCCGGTCCACCGCCCTCGACTGGACGATGGACGGCGACCGGCCGCTCCGCGCGGTCGAGCGCGCCATCGAGGCGGCCGAGCGCGAGGGCGACGACCGCCGGCTCGCCGCCCTTTACGCGGAGCTCGAGACCATCGACGGGTACACCGCGGAAGCGCGGGCGGGAAGGATCCTCGACGGCCTCGGGTTCGACCCGGAAGACTTCGCCCGCCCCGTCGCGGACTTCTCGGGAGGGTGGCGGATCCGACTCAACCTCGCGCAGACCCTGATGTGCCGCTCGGACCTCCTGCTCCTCGACGAGCCGACCAACCACCTCGATCTCGACGCGGTGATGTGGCTCGAGCAATGGCTCGTGCGCCGCGAGGGGACGTCTCTGCTCATCTCCCACGACCGGGACTTCCTCGACCGCGCCGCGACCGACATCGTGCACCTTGAGAACGGCCGCGCCCGCGCCTACCGCGGCGGGTACTCCTCGTTCGAGCGTCAGCGAAGCGAGCGCCTCGCAACGGAGCGGGCCACCTTCGAGAAGCAGCGGCGCCGGGCGCGCGAGATCCAGGCGTTCGTCACCCGCTTCGGAGCGAAGGCGAGCAAGGCCCGGCAGGCGCGAAGCCGCGTGAAGGAGCTCGAGCGGCTCGCCCTCGCCGCCCCCGCCTACGCCCACTCCGCCTACCGGTTCTCGTTCCCGGATCCGGAGAAGGTGTCGAACCCCCTGCTGCTCATCGAGGACGCGGGCTTCGGATACGGCGGGGAACCGGTGCTCGCGGGCGTCGGCCTCACCCTCCAGCCGGGCGCCCGGATCGGGCTCCTCGGCCGCAACGGGGCCGGCAAGACGACCCTCATGCGCGGCATCGCGGGGGAGCTTCCCGTCGCGGCCGGCCACCTCGAACGGGGGCGGAACGCTTCGGTCGGGTACTTCGCGCAGCACACCATGGAGAGCCTCGTGCCCGCGAAGAGTCCCCTCGCGCACCTCGCCGCCGCGGATCCGGAGGCGAGCAATCAGGCCATGCGCGACTACCTCGGCGGATGGGGGTTCTCCGGCGACGCGGCGTTCGCGCGCTCCGCGCTCCTCTCGGGAGGCGAGAAGGCCCGGCTCGCCCTCGCCCTCATCGCGTGGCGAAAGCCCGCCGTGTTGCTCCTCGACGAGCCGACGAACCATCTCGACCTCGACATGCGCCATGCCCTCACGGTGGCTCTCCAGTCCTACCGGGGTGCCCTCGTGGTGGTGTCCCACGACCGCCACCTCCTCGGGAACACCGTGGACGAGCTGCTGCTCGTCGCAAACGGCCGGGTCGCGCCGTACGACGGGACCCTGGACGAGTACCGGGACTGGCTGCTCGGCCGCGACGACCCCTCGTCTCCGGAGGGGCCGCCCCGCCCGGTGCGAGACACGGCGGCCGAGCGGCGCCGAGCCGGGGCGAAGGCGCGGGCGCGTCTCAAGCCCCTCCGCGACGAGCTTCGCGCGATCGAGGCCGCTCTCGAGGAGGAGCAGTCGAAGCTCGACTCGGTCAACTCCGATCTCGCGGACGCCGACTCCTACCGCCGGCTGAGCAGCGAGGAGGTGACGGATCTCGTCACCCGCCACAAGCGCTATCGGACCCGGGTGGAGCGCCTCGAGGCCGAGTGGGTGGCGGTGAGCGAGAAGCTCGACGCCGCGACCGCCGCCTGACCGCCCGCCGGGGACGTCCCCCACCGCAACTCGGATAACGCTTCGCTAATGCGACCGGCGGTTCGGCTCCCCCCGGGAACGCGGGTTTCCAGCCCGCGGGGGCCGAAGGTCCGCCGGCCCTTAGGAAAGGCTCCTTCTTCCGCGGAGCGTGCAATCCGCTCCGGAAGGAACCTGCCTCGGGCCGGCTGCGCCGTGCTACTGGCATCGGTGTGCCGTCGTCACCCCGGCTGTTGAGTTCGGTCATCCGCGAGCCCCCCGGGAGCGTGGGCTTCCAGCCCGCGTGCGTTTCATGCGGGCGGGGAGTCCGGAGTCGGAGCGGGGTTTCGCCTTCGGGTGAGGACCCGATTAGGATTGCGCGCAAACGGGTTGCAGAGCGGAGGTGCCGTCATGGCGATGATGAAGTGGACCTGGATTCTTGGCCTCGCATTGGCGGCGTCGCTCGCGGGCGCAACCGGAGCGCTCGCGGCCGGCGCGGGCAGCGGCAGTTCGTCCCGCGGCGAAGACGACGCGCTCCGCGAAGCGAGGACGCTCATCTCCGAGGAGCGCTACGAGGAGGCGCTCTCCCGGCTCGAGGAAGCGGCCGCGGAGGATCCGGACGATGCCGACGTCTGGAACCTCGTCGGCTTCAGCTATCGCAAGCTCGAGCGGTACGAGCCGGCGATGGAGGGATACGCGAGGGCGCTTGCCATCGATCCCCGGCACACCGAGGCGATCGAGTACCTCGGAGAGCTGTACCTCGCCCTCGACGACCTGCCGCGGGCAGAGGAGCAGCTCGCGAGGCTCGGCGAGATCTGCGGCTCCGGCTGCGAAGAGTACGAGGAGCTGAAGGAAGCCGTCGAGGAGTACAAGGCCGCGCGCGGAGGATGACCTCGCGAATGCCCCGCAAGGATGCGCGGCGCGGCCCGCGGCCCTCGCGCGGCCGCCGGCTCAGTCGCCCTGCTGGGACTTCTCCAGGGCCTGGTCGATGTCCCAGAGGATGTCGTCGACGGACTCGAGGCCGACCGAGATGCGGATCATGTCCGGGGTCACCCCGGCCGCGATCTGCTCCTCCTCGTTGAGCTGCCGGTGGGTCGTCGAGGCGGGATGGATGACGAGGGTGCGGGCGTCGCCGACGTTCGCGAGGTGGCTCATGAACTGAGCCGCCTCGATGAACCTGACCCCCGCCTCGTGGCCTCCGCGGATGCCGAAGGTGAGGATGGCGCTCGCGCCTCGGGGCACGTACTTCTGCGCGAGGTCGTGGTAGCGGCTGCCGGGAAGGCTCGGGTAGTTCACCCACGGAACGAGGGGGTGGTCCTCGAGAAGCCGGGCGACCGCCATGGCATTGTCGCAGTGCCGGTCCATCCGGACCGGCAGGGTCTCGAGGCCTTGGAGCATGAGGAACGAATTGAACGGGCTCAGGGTCGCCCCCATCGTGCGAAGCGTCTCGCACCGCGCTTTCATGGTGTAGCCAAAGTCGCCGAACGTCTCGTAGAAGCGGACCCCGTGATAGCCCCGGGAGGGCTCCATCATCCCCGGGAAGTTGCCGTTGTCGTAGGGGAAGCGGCCCGACTCGACGATGACCCCCCCCATGCTCGTGCCATGGCCGCCGATGTACTTCGTCGCCGAATGGACGACGATGTCCGCCCCCCACTCGAAGGGGCGGCAGAGGTAGGGAGTCGCAAACGTGTTGTCGATGACGAAGGGAACCCCGCGGTCCGCCGCGATCGCGCCCACCGCCTCGAGGTCGAGCACGTTGATGGAGGGGTTGCCGAGGGTCTCGCCGTAGAGGACCTTCGTCCGGTCGGTGATCGCGCGGGCGAAGTTCTCGGGGTCGTCGGGGTCGACGAAGGTGGTGTCGATGCCCATCCGCCGGAACGTCACGTCGAAGAGCGAGCGGGTGCCGCCGTAGAGGGTGCTCGCGGACACGATGTGGTCCCCCGCCTCGAGAAGCGTCAGCAGGGCGGTGGTCTCTGCCGCCTGTCCGCTCGCGGTGGCGAGCGAGGCCCGCCCGTTCTCGAGCGCCGCCATCCGCTCCTCGAAGACGGCGGTGGTGGGGTTCATCAGCCGGGTGTAGATGTTCCCGAAGGTCTGGAGGTTGAACAGGCTCGCGGCGTGGTCCGCGTTGTCGAACACGTACGAGGTGGTCTGGTAGATCGGCACCGCCCGCGACCCGGTCGCGGAGTCCGGGAGCTGCCCCGCGTGCAGGCACAGGGTCTCGAGCCCATAGTCGCGATCAGCCATCAGCCGGTTCCCTCAACTCCGAAACGGGCGCCGCCCGCCGTTGGCCGCATATGGTAATCGGAACGGTGGCCGGAGCCGCCCGCGGGTTCTCCACGCGCTTCAATACGGGACGTGGAGGGGGCGCTTGGCGGAGACGACGCGGGTATTGACCCCGACGAAGTTGAGCCCGCCGAACAGGCGCGCGTACTCGATCTTCATGCAGCGGTCCATCACCACCTCGAGCCCTCCGTCGCGGGCGATCCGGGCCGCCTCCTCGTTCACGATGCCGAGCTGCATCCAGAGCACCTTCGCCCCGATCGCGACCGCCTGCTCGGCGATGGCCGGGATCTCCTCCGCCCGGCGGAAGCAGTCCACGACGTCCGGCGCATGGGTAAGCTCGCTCACGCTCGGGACGCAGGCCTCGCCCAGCACCTCCTCGTAGGCCGGGGTCACCGGGATGACCCGGTAGCCGTGGTCGATGAGGTACTTGGCGGCGAAGAAGCTCGGCCGGTACCAGTTCGCGGAGAGGCCGACCATGGCGACCGTCTTCGCGTCGCGGAGGATCCGTCGCAAGGTGGGGATGTCGTTTCCGTCGGGCATCGCGGGTCTCGCTCCGGCGCCTGGCCAACGGCCAACATAGACCGTGGAGGAGCGGATTGGCAACCGCGTCGCGCCGACGGCCGGCCGCGGTGCATTTCCGGCCGGGCGGGCGATCGGGCACACTCGCCGCCATGAACCAACCGGTGCGGTGCGCGTGGGTCGGGGATGACCCGCTCTACATCGACTACCACGACCGCGAGTGGGGCGTCCCCTCGCACGACGACGGCTACATCTTCGAAATGCTCCTCCTCGAGGGCGCGCAGGCGGGGCTCAACTGGCGGCTTATCCTCGGAAAGCGCGAGGGGTACCGGCGCGCCTACGACGGTTTCGATCCGGTCCGGATCGCGGCGTGGGACGACGAACGAATCGAGTCTCTTGCGTGCGACCCCGCCATCGTCCGCAACCGGCTCAAGATCCGGGCCGCCCGCACCAACGCGCAGGCCGCGCTCGCCCTGATCGAAGAGCGGGGCGGCCTCGCGCCCTTCTTCTGGGATTTCGTGGACGGCACCCAGGTCGTCAACCGCTGGCGGAGCGTCGACAAGATGCCGGCGTCGACTCCGCTGTCCGACCGGGTGAGCCGCGAGCTCGGACGCCGCGGCTTCAAGTTCGCGGGCTCCGTCATCTGCTACTCGTTCCTGCAGGCGATCGGCATCGTCGACGACCACACCCGCGACTGCTTTCGCGGCCGGCCGGATCCGGAAGAGGGGGAATGAAGCGGTCCGGCCTCGCGCTCGCCGCCTGACCGTCTTCCCGGGCGAAAGCGTGCGCCGGGTGCAAGGCGGCTTGCATCGCCCCCGGGATTGGACTAGGGTTGATCGCGAAGCTGGGGGTGTCGGGCATGGGCCCGACTGAGAAGAAACCCTTTGAACCTGAACCGGATGATGCCGGCGGAGGAAAGCTTCCCCCCCATCGGCCTCTCTTCCTCCCCGCCTTCCGGTCCGGGTCCGCGCGCCGTCCGCGAGGCTGGCGCAGGCCTTGGGGCGCGCCCCACGCGGGCCCCGGGCGCAAACGGAGAGAATGCGGTCATGAGTGCAATCCCGAAGTCGTTCATCGAGCGGACATCCCGGTTGTCCGACGAGGTCACCCGCCCGTTCCCGGGCTCACGCAAGGTCCATGTCGAGGGTCCCCGCTCCGACATCAGGGTGGGAATGCGCGAGGTGGAGCTGAGCGACACGCCGGCGAGCTTTGGCGCGGAGAAGAACGCGCCCCTCACGATCTACGACACCTCCGGCCCGTATACGGACCCCGACGCCCACATCGATCTCATGGCGGGGCTTCCCCGCAACCGGGAGGCCTGGATCGAGGAGCGGGGCGACACCGTCGTCCTCGACCGGCCGAGCTCCGAGTACGGCCGGCAGCGGCTCGCGGATCCGAAGCTCGCCGCCCTTCGCTTCGAGCACATCCAGCGCCCGCGCCGGGCCGTGCCGGGGGCGAACGTGACCCAGATGCACTACGCCCGGCGCGGCATCGTCACCCCGGAGATGGAGTACATCGCGATCCGCGAGAACCTCCGCCGCGAGCAGGTCCGCGACCGGCTCCTCCTCGCCCAGCACCCCGGCCAGTCGTTCGGAGCCGCCATCCCGGACCGGGTGACCCCCGAGTTCGTCCGCGACGAGGTGGCGCGCGGGCGCGCCATCATCCCCGCCAACATCAACCACCCCGAGCTCGAGCCGATGATCATCGGCCGCAACTTCCTCGTGAAGGTCAACACCAACATCGGCAACTCGGCGGTCACCTCCTCCATCGAGGAGGAGGTCGAGAAGATGGTGTGGTCCACGCGCTGGGGCGGGGACACCCTGATGGACCTCTCGACGGGCAAGAACATCCACGAGACCCGCGAGTGGATCATCCGCAACTCGCCGGTGCCGATCGGGACGGTGCCCATCTACCAGGCCCTCGAGAAGGTGGGCGGGAAGCCCGAGGATCTCACTTGGGAGCTCTTCCGCGACACCCTCGTCGAGCAGGCGGAGCAGGGCGTCGACTACTTCACCATCCACGCCGGGGTGCGTCTCGCCCACGTGCCGCTCACCGCGAAGCGGGTGACCGGCATCGTGTCCCGGGGCGGCTCGATCATGGCGAAGTGGTGCCTCGCCCACCACACCGAGAGCTTCCTCTACACCCGGTTCCCCGAGATCTGCGAGATCATGCAGGCCTACGACGTCTCGTTCTCCCTCGGCGACGGGCTCCGCCCGGGGTCGGTGGCGGACGCGAACGACGAGGCGCAGTTCGCGGAGCTCCGCACCCTCGGCGAGCTCACCGGGATCGCCTGGGAGCACGACGTCCAGGTGATGATCGAGGGGCCGGGGCACGTCCCGATGCAGCTCATCAAGGAGAACATGGAGCGCGAGCTCGAGGACTGCGCGGAAGCGCCGTTCTACACCCTCGGGCCGCTCACCACCGACATCGCCCCCGGCTACGATCACATCACCTCGGCCATCGGGG
The DNA here is from genome assembly GCA_022822245.1 of Gammaproteobacteria bacterium. Next base: position 4,757 of record JAJECB010000028.1, on the reverse strand, counting down.
CGGCGCAGATCGGCTGGTACGGCACCGCGATGCTGTGCTACGTGACCCCCAAGGAGCACCTGGGCCTCCCGAACAAGCACGACGTGCGCGAGGGGATCATCACCTACAAGATCGCGGCCCACGCGGCGGACCTCGCCAAGGGCCATCCGGGGGCCCAGATCCGGGACAACGCGCTCTCCAAGGCCCGCTTCGAGTTCCGGTGGGAAGACCAGTTCAACCTCGGGCTCGACCCCGAGCGGGCGCGCGAGTACCACGACGAGACCCTGCCCAAGGAGTCGGCCAAGGTGGCGCACTTCTGCTCGATGTGCGGGCCGAAGTTCTGCTCGATGAAGATCACCCAGGACGTGCGCGACTACGCGAAGGCGCGCGGCATCGGCAGCGTGCAGGACGCGGTGCAGGTGGGGCTCGACGAGAAGGCGGAGGAGTTCCGGCGCGCGGGCAGCGAGATCTACCAGCGTACCTGAGGGACGGAGACGGGAGCGGGGGCCGGCGGGGTGCGCCCCGCCCGCGTCCGCAGGCCGTCTCCCGCCCACCCGGGTGTGCCGCATGCCGCCGCCCCGCCCGAAACCGTTCGACCCTCCGGAAGGTGAGCCGGGGATGAAGAGGCGCCTTCCGTCGCTCAACGCCCTGCGTGCGTTCGAGGCGGTCGCGCGGCACCTCAGCATGACCAAGGCGGCCGAGGAGCTGAACGTCACCCCGGCCGCGGTGAGCCGCCAGGTCAAGACCCTGGAGGACTACCTCGGGGTGACCCTCTTCCGGCGCGCGAACAAGGCGCTCTTCCTCACCGACGCGGGCCAGGCGTGCCTGCCGGCCTTGACGCGCGGCTTCGACCTCCTCGCCGCCGCCATCCGGGACCTCGGGGTGGTCGACGCCCGGCGCCCGCTCACCGTCAGCGTCACGCCGTCGTTCGGGGCGCAGTGGCTCGTGCCCCGGCTCGATCGCTTCCGATCGCTCCATCCCACCTTCGACGTTCGTATCGACGCCTCCACCCGGCTCGTCGACTTCCGGCACGACGACGTGGACCTCGCGGTCCGCTACGGCCCGGGGGGGCGCCCGGGGCTCCGGGCGGTGCGGCTGATGTCGGAGGAGATCTTCCCGATGTGCAGCCCGAAGCTCGTCGAGGAGGCGGGCTCGCTCGATTCGCCGGAGCGGCTGCGCGATCACACCCTGCTGCACGTGGACAACGCGCAGCTCGACGAGGCGTGGCCGGACTGGGAGACCTGGCTCATCACCGCCGGGGTGGCGGGGGTGGACGCGCGCCGCGGGCCCCGTTTCACCCAGCCGAGCATGGCGCTTCAGGCGGCGCGCGACGGGCTCGGGATCGCGCTCTGCGGGAGCGTGCTCGCGGCGGACGACCTCCGCGCGGGCCGTCTCGTGCAGCCCTTCGACCTGAGCTTCCCGGTGAACTTCGCGTACCACGTCATCTGCCCCGAGTCGACGGCGGATCGGCCCCGGGTGGTGGCCTTTCGGGACTGGCTCCTGCGCGAGGCGAGGAGCGGCCAGGCGGCGAGCTGAGCGGGGCGCGCTACGGCTCAGGGAGTGCGGAAGTGCCGCGCCCACACCGGGGCGATGGCGGGTCGGGCGGCGACCGCCTCGGTCAGGCGCTCCACTTTCGGGATGTGGGTGGGGCGCCACGCGTTCTGCTGGGCCCAGCGGCTGACCACCGCGAGGTAGATGTCGGTGAGGGAGAAGCCGTCACTCGACAGGTACGGCTCCCCGGAGACGTTCTCCTCCACCAGGAGCCACCTCGTCCGCCAGATCTCCCGCGCCCGTTCGCGCATGGCCTCGGTCTCGGCAGGGTCGGTGGCGAAGCGCTCCGGATAGTCGTTGATCTCGACGATCGGGTAGATCTCGGTCGCGGTAAAGAGGAGCCAGCGAAGGGCGTTCGCGCGCCCGGCGGTTCCCTTCGGCGGGAGGAGGCCCGCCTCCGGGTGTCGCTCGTCCAGGGTGAGGAGGATCGCCACGGATTCGGTGAGGAGCTGGCCCCCGTCGATGACGAGGGCGGGCACCTTGCGCTGGGGATTGACCGCCTCGTACTCCGCCCCGCGCTGGTCTTCGCTTCGGAGCGAGAGCTTGTGGAGCTCGTAGTCCGCCCCGATCTCGGCCAGCGCACACTCGATCGCGCAGGATCCGGAGCCCCGGGCACCGTAGAGAAGATAGGTCACGGCCGCCTCCCGCCTGAATTCGGGCGGGGATGATTCCCGCCTCCCCCGAGCCTGTCAACCAGCTCGCAGTTTCCACCGATCATCGTCGCCTTCGCGACGAAGATCGGCGACATGTGCGGGCCGGGCTTCAGGCCCACTCGCAGGGGTGGCTCCCGAGGGGGGCGGCGGGAAGGGCGAACCGGGACGGGGTCGCGGGCAGCTCCTCCGCGCACCGGACCGAGATCATCTCCCCGAACGCGGTCGGACGGCGCTCCAGGCGGTCGGCGACCGCCGCGAGGTCGGGGTCGGAGGCGGCGAGGCCGTCGATGCGCCCGAGCCCGTCGAGCCAGCGCCCGGCCGCGGCGAGCGAGACCCGCACGAGCCAGCTCCCGCCCTCGGTCGCGCGCCGCGCGAGGCCCATCATCGTCCCGAACGCGGCGAGATAGCCGGCGCTGTGGTCGAGGGCCTGGCAGGGGAGGGGCGAGGGTTCGTCGATGCCCCGCGCCGCGCTCCCCTCGGCGACGATGCCGGTCGCGGTCTGGACGAGGCTGTCGAATCCATGCCGCTCCGCCCAGGGCCCGCGCTCGCTCCACGCGCTGAGGGTCACGTAGACGATCCCCGGCCGGCGCTCCGCCACCGCCTCCGGCGCGTAGCCGAGCGCGGCGAGTCCGCCGGGGCGGAAGCCCTGCACGAAGACGTCGGCGCCCGCGATGAGGGCGTCGAAGGAGCGACGGTCCCCCGGGTCACGGAGGTCGACGTGCGCGCAGCGCTTGCCGCGGCCCCCGTCCATCGCGAGCACGGGGACCTCGGAGAGGTGCGGGGGGTGGATGCGGAGCACGTCCGCGCCGTGCGCGGCGAGGGTGCGGCCGCAGACCGGTCCCGCGATGACCCGGGTGAGGTCCGCCACCCGTACCCCGGCGAGCGGCCGGTCGCCCGCGGGGAGCGGGCGTGCGGGTGCATCCCCGAGCCGCGCGATCTCGATGACCGGGACGGCGGCGAGGGCCGCCGCCTGGGGGTGGGCGGCCCATTCGGCGCGGGTGCGGAGCGCGTAGCCGGGGAGCCCGCGCGCCGCGAGGGTGTCCTCGAACTCGAAGGCGTCCCGACCGCCGAACGCGCGCGCGATCTCGGCCTCGTCGTCGCGGCAGCCGAGCTCGCGGAGGATCCCGTCCCGGTGGTGCGCGTACCCCATGTGGAGCTGCATCCACCGTCCGGAAGCGTCGCGGAAGTAGGAGCGGGCGCGATCCGGTCCCGCGACCCGCGCTCCGTCGACCCGCAGGTAGTGCTCGCTCCGGTAAGCGACAGCGGCGTTCCGCATCGCGACCCGGACCGGCTGCGCCGCCCCGGCGCGAAGCCGCCACAGCTCGCTCGCGGCGAGCCCCGCCGCCCCGATGCAGGCGCTCGCCGCGACCCCGATCGGAAACACGGAGGGAAGGGCCGGCTCCTCACCGGCCAGCTCGACCCGCTCGAGCGCCCGCGGGTCGCCGCCCCCGAGGGCCCAGACCCCCTCCAGCGCCGCCCGCGCCGACACCGCTCGCCGTTCAGGGTCCGTCTGCCGCATTGCCGAGGCTCACTCCGCGCCGGGCGGGTCTTGCATGAGATCGGCGAGGAGAGCGACCTCCTGTCCGAAGCCTTCCGGTCCCATGTGCTCCGCGGCCCGCAACCGGACCTCGTCCGTCTTGTTCCGGTTGAGCTTCCACGTCCCGTCCACCGTCTCGACGGCGAGCTCGATGGGCACGATTGCGCGCATCATGCTCGCGAGCCGGTCGGGGGCGACCTTGGAGGTCCGCCACGGGGGCTTCGGCCGGAGCTCTTCCTCGAACCGGGCCGAGAGCGCGTCGAGGTGGGGGCGGAGCGCCTCCTCGGGGCGAAGGTGAAGGGTGCCCCGGAGGTGGACAGCCACGTAGTTCCACGTCGGCACCTGGTCCGGCTCCGCCCCGTACCAGTCCGGCGAGACGTAGCCGTCCGGGCCGCTCACCGCGAGGACCGCCGGCCGCTCGCCGGCCGCGAGGAGTCGGGCGATGGGATTCGCGCGGACGAGATGGGCGTGGACGGCGTTCCCGCCGTTGGCCACGATGAACGGGATGTGGCTCAGCAGGGGGGCATCGGCCTCCCCGTTGCCCACCGCGAGCATCCCGAACCCCCGTTCCCTCGCGAACGCGAGGTTCCGCTCGGGAGAGGCCGGCCGGTGTACGGGATTGGGGTGCATGCGCTTCAGCCGAGCGCCTGCTCGAGGTCCGCGACGAGCTCGTCCGCCCGCTCGATGCCGACCGACAGGCGCAAGAGGTTCGCGGGGACGGCGCTGTGCGGACCTTCCACGGACGCGCGGTGCTCGATGAGGCTCTCGACCCCGCCGAGGGAGGTCGCGGGCACGAAGAGCCGGGTGCGGGTCGCGACCCGCTTCGCCCCCTCCGCCCCGCCCGGCACGAGGAGCGAGAGCATCGCCCCGAAGCCGCCCGCCATCTGCCGCTTTGCGACGGCGTGGCCGGGATGGGACGCGAGCCCGGGGTAGAGCACCGCCTCGACCCGGGGGCGACGCTCGAAGTGGCGGGCGATGGCGATGGCGTTCGCGGTCTGGCGCTCGTAGCGAACGTGCAGGGTGCGCATGCCGCGCAG
>JAJECB010000184.1 GCA_022822245.1 Gammaproteobacteria bacterium | reverse complement strand
ACTGGATCCGCGTCGTTCTCCTGATCGCGCTGGTCCTGCCGATGATGCTGCCGCCGTCGATCGTCGGCGTGTTGTGGAAGTTCCTGCTCACCCCGTCGAACGGGGCGATCAACGCCGCGCTTCTCCATTTCGGCCTCATCGGCGAGCACATCGAGTGGTTCAACGCGGGCGTGTCCCTGTGGTCGATCATCATCGCCGACATCTGGAACTGGACCGCCCTGCCGCTCCTCATCATCTACTCGGGTCGGGTCTCGCTGCCCCCCGCCGTCTACGAGGCGGCCCGGGTCGACGGGGCGAGCGGCTGGCTCGTGCTCCGGCGCATCACCCTGCCCATGCTGAAGGAGGTGATCGCGATCGCCTTCATCATCCGATTCATGGACGCCTTCAAGTTCGTGGACCTCGTCTACGTCATGACCTCCGGCGGCCCGGCCCAGACCTCCGAGCTTCCGACCTACATCGCCTTCCAGCGCGGGATCCGCGAGTTCGAGGTGAGCGAGGCGGCCGCCTACGCGATCATCATCTTCGCGTTCTCGGCCATCCTCATCATCCTGTTCCTTCGCTATCTCAAGAAGGTCCTGAAGGCACAGGGCATCGCATGAGGGTTCCGCGCACGAGGGAGTGTCCGTGAGCACGGCGAACTACCGGCTCGTCCGGGGGCTGCTCCTCGTGTTCCTGGGGCTGTGGCTCCTCCTCACCCTCTTCCCGTTCTACTGGCAGATCATCACCGCGCTCAAGGACGCGGCGGAGACCAACCGGACGGTCCCCACGTTCTGGCCGGAGGTGTGGCATCCGGGGAACTTCAAGCTGGTCTTCGCCGAGGCAAGCAACTTCCAGGCCCTCGTCGACAGCTTCGTCATCGCGACCGGCAATACCCTCGCGTCGCTCGTGCTCGGCACCCTCGCCGGCTACGCCTTCGCCCGGTTTCCTCGGCAGGCGGGCGGCGAGAACCTCGCCTTCTGGATCCTCTCGAATCGGATGTTCCCGCCCGTCGCGGTGCTCATCCCGATGTTCTTCCTGTTCGACGCGACCCCCTGGGGCACGGACAGCCACCTGTCGCTCATCATCCTTTACCTGGTCTTCAACATGCCGCTCGCGACCTGGCTCATGATGGTGTTCTTCCGCGACGCGCCGCGCGAGCTCGAGGAGGCCGCCTACCTCGACGGCTACCCGCCGCTCAGGGCATTCTTCAAGGTGACCCTGCCGCTCGTTCTCCCGGGCATGATCTCGGTCGCGATGCTGTGCTGGATCTTCGCGTGGAACGAGTATCTCTTCGCCAACCTGTTCGTCGGGACGGAGGTGAAGACGTTCACCATCGTCATCCCCACCTTCACCCACGGCAGCCAGACCCTGTGGAACCTGCAGATGGCGTTCAGCCTCATCGCGATGCTTCCGCCGCTGGTGCTGTTCGTGGTGCTCCGCCGGTACATGGTGCGGGGCCTGTCGCTCGGCGTCGTGAAGGGCTAGGTAGGGAAGGGGTCCGGGGGGATGGGCGAGCTGCGGATCGAGGGCCTGTGCAAGGGGTGGGACTTCCCGGTGATCGACCGCCTCGACCTTGAGGTGGCGGAGGGCGAGTTCTTCGTCGTCGTCGGCCCGAGCGGCATCGGCAAGACCACCCTGCTCAGGCTCGTCGCGGGCCTGGAGCGCTGCGACGCCGGTCGCATCCTGGTCGGCGGCCGCGACGTGACGGGTCTCCCGCCCTACCGGCGAAGCGTCGCGATGACCTTCGAGAGCTATGCCCTCTATCCGCACCTCAGCGTCTTCGAGAACATCGCGAGCCCGCTCAGGGCGCGCAAGCTCTCTCGACCCGAGATCGAGAGCACGGTCCGGCAAGTGACCACGATGCTGCGGATCGACGAGCTGCTCGAGCGCCGGCCGGGGGAGATCTCCGGCGGCCAGAAGCAGCGCACCGCGCTTGCGCGCACCCTGGTCGCGAATCCCGAGGTCTATCTGCTGGACGAACCGATCAGTCACCTCGACGCGCGCATCCGCCACGAGCTGAGGCAGCAGTTCCACAACCTGGAGGAGCTCCGCCGGGTGGCGACCCTCTACGTCACCCACGACTATGCCGAGGCGTTGTCGCTCGGCGATCGGATCGGGGTGATGGGCGCGGGCGGGCTGGTGCAGGTGGGGACCGCCCGCGAGATCTTCGAGAAGCCGGGCTCTCTCTTCGTCGCCCAGCACCTCGGCCAGCCCTCGATCAACGTGGTTGCCGCGGAGCTGCGGGATGACGGGGGCGACGCCCTCCACTGCATGGCGGCGAGCGAGGCCGGGAGGAACGGCGAGGGGCTCTCGATACCGGTGGCGGACGCCCACCGCGCGGCTCTCCGCTCCCGCGGCACGACCACCGTCACCCTGGGGATCCGCCCCCAGTTCGTCACCGTGCTGGAGAACGGCGACGCGGAGGAGGTCCGGCCACCGGCGGGAGATTCCGTCGATGCCGCTGCCCCCGCCGGCGTGGCGCTCGAGCCCGCTCACCTCGATTACGGCAGGGCCGAGGGCGGGCGCATCTTCGACGCCACGGTCGAGCTCTACGAGCCGCTCGGCTCGACCGGGGTCCTCCTCGCGGACGCGGGCGGCGTATCCCTCACCGCGCTTGTCGCGCCGGACCGCACCTTCGACTACGGGGAGCGCGTGAAGCTCCGGCTGCGTCCCGAGACATTGCTCTATTTCGATCCCCGAAGCGGCGCGAACCTGGTGAGCTAGCTCGATGGCGTCGGTCAGTCTCACGGGAGTCAACAAGATCTACCGCTCCCGCGGCGAGGAGGTGCATGCGGTCAAGGACCTGGATCTCCGGATCGAGGACGGCGAGTTCGTCGCCCTGCTCGGGCCGTCCGGCTGTGGAAAGACGTCGACGCTTCGCATGATCGTCGGGCTCGAAGAGATCACGTCGGGCGAGATCGCGTTCGACGGCCGGCGCGTGAACGAGCTCGATCCGCAGCGGCGCAACGTGGCGATGGCGTTCGAGACCTATGCGCTGTATCCGAACTTCACGGTCGCCGAGAACCTCGCGTTTCCCCTGGAGGTGATCGGGCTCTCCGGGGCGGAGCGCGAGGTCCGGGTGCGGGAGATGGCCGCGATGCTGGGCCTTCAGGACATCCTGGACCAGACCCCGGGGGCGCTCTCCGGAGGGCAGCAGCAGCGGGTGAGCCTCGGCCGCGCCCTCATCCGCGAGCCCGCCGCCTTCATCCTCGACGAGGTGATGAGTCATATCGACGCCCACCTCAAGTTCCGGATGCTGTTCGATCTGAAGCGGATCCACCGGGACCTCGGACGCACGACGATCTACGTGACCCACGACCAGGTCGAGGCGCTCGCGCTGGCGGACCGGGTGGCCGTCATGAGCCAGGCGGAGCTCCAGCAGGTGGGGACGCGCAACGATCTCTACCACCGGCCGGCCAACGTCTTCGTTGCCGACTTCATCGGCGAGCCGCCGACCAATTTCTTCCCGGCGCGCCTCGAGTCCTCGAACGGGGCGGCGCGCCTCCACGTGGAGGGCTCGGACCTCGTGCTCGTGCTCGAGCCCGAGCACGCGGCGCGCCTCGGGAAGACGGGCGACGAGCGCTTCATCGCCGGCATTCGCCCGCAGAACCTGCACCTCGGGGCAGCGCGCGACGGCCGCGGGGCGAGCATTGCCGCCGAGGTGGCGATCAGCGAGTATCTCGGCGAGCAGGTCATTCTCACCCTCGGCAACGGAGAGAGCGTGTTCCGGGCGCTCGCCGCCCCGGAGACCCGCGCGGCGCGCGGAGAGCCGGTGCGGCTGCACTACGCGCCGCGGGACGTGATGGTGTTCAGCGCTTCGTCGGAGGCGCTGATCGCCTGAGTGACGGGCGGCGGGCCACGGCGGCCCGGCGCGGATCCAGGGCGGGGCGCGCACGCGCCCCGAGCGAAGAAGGAGGACAGTACATGAGCATCTTCAGCGCCTACACGCGACGCAAGTTCCTGAGGAACGCGGCCGCCGGCGCCGGCGCGGCGGC
>JAJECB010000380.1 GCA_022822245.1 Gammaproteobacteria bacterium | reverse complement strand
CGGGCGTCGGCCCGGCGGACGAGCTCCGCCGCCTGGGGCTGGAGGTGGTCGCCGACCTTCCCGGCGTCGGCGAGAACCTGCAGGACCACCTCGAGATCTACGTCCAGCACGCCTGCACCCGGCCGATCACCCTCTACAGCGCGCTCAAGCCCCTCGGGATGCTGAAGGCGGGGCTCTCGTGGTACCTCTTCCGCGGCGGTGCCGGAGCCTCGAACCAGTTCGAGGCGGGAGGGTTCATCCGGAGCCGCGCGGGGGTCGAGCACCCCGATCTCCAGTACCACTTCATTCCCATCGCGATGCGCTACGACGGCTCGGGGCTGCGCGGCCAGCACGGGTTCCAGGCCCACGTGGGACCGATGCGCCCGGAGAGCCGCGGCCGGGTGCGGATCCGGTCCGCGGACCCGCACACCGCTCCGAGCATCCTCTTCAACTACCTCTCCACCGAGCGCGACCGGCGCGAGCTCCGCGACTCGGTGCGCCTCACCCGGGAGATCTTCGCGCAAGCCGCCTTCGACCCCTGGCGCGGCGAGGAGCTCGCCCCGGGGCCGGACGTGCGCACGGACGACGAGATCGACGCCTTCGTGCGGAAGAACGTCGAATCGGCGTTTCACCCGTCCGGGACCTGCCGGATGGGGACGGACGAAGGCGCGGTGACGGACGGCGAGACGCGGGTGCACGGGACGCAAGGGCTGCGGGTGGTCGTCGCCTCCATCATGCCGGCCATCGTTTCGGGGAACCTCAACGCCCCCACCCTCATGCTCGCGGAGAAGGCGGCGGATCTCATCCTCGGCCGCCCGCCCCCGCCCCCGTCCAACGCCCCCGTCTGGATCGCCCCCGACTGGCGGACCGCGCAGCGGTGACGAGCCGCCCGACGACGAAAACCGAGAAGCGCATGGCCGGAACAAGGCTGCCCCCCGAATCTTCCGCGCCTGGTGCCCCGGTGCAGGCTGCTTCGACGCCGCTCCGATGCCGCGAGGGTCGCTCCGGCCGTTCGAATTACCCTTCGCCGGTGTCGAGCTCGATGCCTGACCACCGGACGGCCGCGTCATGAGGGGTGCCCACGGAGCGAGCGGCGAGACCGCCTACGGCTGGGTGGTGGTCTTCGCCTCGCTCGCCCTGCACAGCGTGAGCCTCGGCGCGCCGACGATGCTCTTCGTCGCCCTCAAGCCCATCGCCGCGGACCTCGAGACGGCGCGCGCGATCCCGTCCCTCGCCTACTCGCTGATGATGGTCGGGGCCGGCATCGGGGGCATCGCGATGGGGTGGTGGATGGACCGTCTCGGGGTCATGCAGCCGGTCCTCTTCGGCTCGGTGATGATCTGCCTCGGCGCGCTGCTCGCGAGCCGGGCCGAGGGACCGGTGAGCCTCTTCATCGCCTCCGGCGTCCTCATCGGGCTCTTCGGGAAGGCGGCGATGATCGCGCCGCTGGTCGCCAACGTGACCCGCTGGTTCGACCGCCGGCGGGGGCTCGCGGTCGCCATCCTCACCTCCGGCCAGGGACTCGCGGGGGCAATCTGGCCCACCGTCGTGCAGCACTTCAACGACACCGTGGGCTGGCGAGGGACGTTCCTTTACTTCAGCGTCTTCGCCGCGATGACGATGGTTCCGCTCGCTCTCCTGCTCCGGCCCCGACCGCCGGCCACGGCGGCCGGGGGAGCGGTCGGAGTCCGGGTCGACGAGCGGCGGGGGCTCGACCTGTCGCCCCGGGCCGTGCAGGGGATCCTGTGGTTCGGAGGCGTCTTCTGCTGCGCCGCGATGGCGGTACCCATCGTGCACCTCGTCAGCCACGCGACCGACCAGGGCCACACCCTGGAGCAGGGCGCACGGGTGCTGTCGGTCCTCTTCGTGGCCGGGTTCGTGAGCCGCATCGGTTTCGGAATGCTGGCGGACCGGATCGGGGGAGTGCGTACCCTCCTCATCGGATCCGCCTGCATGGCGGTGATGCTGTTCGTGTTCATGTTCACGACGAGCTACGCGGGGCTGCTCGTTGCGGCGCTCCTCTTCGGGCTCGGGTTTTCCGGCATCATGCCCTGCTACCCCCTGCTCATTCGTCTGTTCTTCCCGATCAACGAAATCGGATGGCGGATCGCGGGGCAGTACCTGTTCTCCGCCGCGGGCATGGCCCTCGGGGGATGGATCGGCGGCGTCATCTTCGACCTTGCCGGAAGCTACACCCCCGCGTTTGCGGCCGCGCTCGCGTTCAACGCGCTCAACTTCTTCCTCATCAGCATCCTCTTCATCCGCCGCCGGCCCTCCCGGCTCGAGCCGGCCGTCGCCTGACGCCAGCCCACGTACCTCGCCGGTTTCCGGCCGCGAATTCGGCAGCAAGAACCGGAGTGCAGGGCCGCGCCGCGGCGGGCAGGATTCGCCTCACGACCTGCCGCGACGAGCCACGCAGGCCGCTCGACACCGATCCACCGACCGGGAGGGGGAGATACCATGGCCGAGGCGATGACGACCGGGACCGTGATGGCGACGAGCCGATTCCGGAGCGACGACGAACGCTGGGCAGCCGTCGCGGACCGCGACGCGCGCGCCGAAGGAGAATTCTTCTATTCCGTGTCGACGACGGGCGTTTACTGCCGCCCGGGCTGCCCGTCCCGGCGGCCCCGGCGCGGGCATGTGCGCTTCCACGCCTCCCGCGAGGAGGCCGAGAACGCGGGCTTCCGAGCGTGCCGGCGGTGCCGCCCCGACGAGCCTCCGCTCGCCGAGCGGCACGCCGAGGCGGTGGCCGCCGCCTGCCGCCTCATCGACGAGGCCGAGGAGATGCCCGCCCTCGACGCCCTCGCCGCGGCGGCCGGCATGAGCCGATTCCACTTCCACCGGATCTTCAAGGCCGCGACCGGCTGCACGCCGCGCGCGTACGCCGCCGCCCGCCGCGCGAACCGGATGCGCGAAGCGCTGCGGGGAGGCGGCGGGACGGTCACCGATGCCGTCTACGACGCCGGGTTCAACTCGGGCGGCCGCTTCTACGCCGCGTCGCGGGAAATCCTCGGCATGGCGCCCGCGACGTACCGGCGCGGCGGCGCGGGCGAGTCCATCCGGTTCGCGGTCGGCGCCTGCTCGCTCGGCACGGTCCTCGTCGCGGCGACCGCGAAGGGGGTGTGCGCGATCGCGCTCGGCGACGATCCGGACGCCCTGGTGCATGACCTCGAGGACCGTTTCCCGCGGGCGGACCTCGTCGGCGGGGACCCGGAGTTCGAAGCTCTCGTGGCCCGGGTCGTCGCTTTCGTGGAGGCGCCCGCCCTCGGCCACGACCTCCCCCTCGACATCCGCGGGACGACGTTCCAGCAGCGGGTGTGGCACGCGCTCCGGGAGGTTCCGGCCGGGACGACCGCGACCTATGGGGAAATCGCGGAGCGCATCGGCGCATCGGGGGCGGCCCGCGCCGTCGCGCGGGCGTGCGCCTCGAACCCCCTTGCAGTCGCCATCCCGTGCCACCGGGTGGTCCGGACGGGGGGTGGGCTCCCCGGCTATCGATGGGGGGTGGAGCGAAAGCGCGCCCTCCTCGACCGCGAGGCCACCCCCTGAGCGCCGCCGCCCCGGCCGCCACCGGAACGCCGCGCGACCACCCGGGGACCGGGGCCCGGCTTGCGACGAGGATCGCGGCCCTCGATTGGGGTGCGGTCGCCGCGGAGCTCGACACCATCGGTCACGCGGTCCTCCCCTCTCTCCTTTCGCCCGGGGAATGCGCGGATCTGGCCGTGCTCTACGACCGCGAGGAGCTCTTCCGGAGCCGGGTGATCATGTCCCGCCACGGCTTCGGCCGCGGCGAGTACCGGTACTTCGCCTACCCGCTGCCCGGTCCGGTGGCGATGCTCCGATCCCGGCTCTACCCGCCCCTCGCGGCAATCGCGAACCGCTGGAACGAGGCGCTCCGCATCGAGACCCGCTACCCGGCCGACCACACGGCCTGGCTCGAGCGCTGCCGCCGCGCGGGCCAGACCCGGCCGACCCCGCTCATGCTTCGCTACGGCGAAGGGGACTACAACCGCCTGCACCAGGACCTCTACGGGGAGCACGTCTTCCCGATCCAGG